>CAZQLI010000043.1:0-11333 GCA_964594145.1 uncultured Sphingomonas sp.
TGGCCCGCTCATGGCCTATGAAGTGCTGACCGCCTTCTTCCTCGAGGCGGGGTTCCTCGGCGTCATGCTGTTCGGGATGAACCGGGTCGGAAGGCGGCTTCATTTCTTCGCGACGCTGATGGTCGCGGTCGGGACCTGCATCAGCGCCTTCTGGATCCTGAGCGCCAACAGCTGGATGCAGACCCCGACCGGCCACGTCATCGGCCCGGACGGCCAGTTCCATCCCGGGGAAAGCTGGATCCCGATCATCTTCAACCCGAGCTTTCCCTATCGGCTCGTGCACACGGTCCTTGCCGCCTATCTCACCACCGCCTTCGTCGTCGGCGCGGTCGGCGCCTGGCACCTCCTGCGCGACCGGGCGAATGAACATGCAAAGACCATGTTCTCCATGGCGATGTGGATGGCGGCACTGGTAACGCCGGTCCAGATCTTCGCCGGCGACCAGCACGGGCTCAACACCCATGAGCATCAGCCGGTCAAGATAATGGCGATCGAAGGCCATTATGAAAGCCATGCCAGCGGCGCCCCCCTCTACCTGTTCGGCATTCCGAACGACCGCGAGCAGCGGCTCGACTATGCTGTCGGCATCCCAAAGGCCGGGAGCCTGCTTCTTGCCCATGACCCGAACGCACCGCTCGCCGGGCTCGACACGGTGCCCGACGAGGAGCAGCCGCCTGCGGCGATCATCTTCTGGTCCTTCCGGATCATGGTCGGGATCGGCGTCCTCATGCTGGCGATCGGCTGGTGGAGCCTCTGGGCCCGCTGGCGGGGAAGGCTCTATGACTGGCCGGCGCTCCACCGGGCAGCGCTCATCCTCGGGCCGTCCGGGTTCGTGGCGGTGATCGCCGGGTGGGTAACGACCGAGGTCGGACGCCAGCCCTATACGGTCTATGGCCTGCTCAAGACCGCCGACAGCGTCAGCCCGCTGGCAGCACCGGCCGTCGCGGCGTCGCTTACAGCATTCGTCATTGTCTATTTCGCGGTGTTCGGGGTTGGCACCTGGTATCTCCTCAGGCTGATGGCCCAGCCGCCGCACGCCGGCGAGACCGGAGCGGAGGCGGAGCATGAACCACTGCGCTCCGCGGGAATTACCCCGGGACCAGCGCAGGGGGAGGGCGTGTCATGAACCTCGACCTTACCACCGTCTGGGCATTCGTCATTGCCTTCGCCGTATTCATGTACGTGGTGATGGACGGGTTCGACCTTGGCATCGGCATCCTCTTCCCGACCTTCAGGCCGGGCAGCGAACGGACCCAGGCGATGAACGCGATAGCCCCGGTCTGGGACGGCAACGAGACCTGGCTGGTGCTGGGCGGCGGCGGGCTGATGGCGGCCTTCCCGCTGGCATATGCGATCATCCTTCCCGCGACCTATCCGCTCATCATCGCCATGCTTCTCGGGCTGATCTTCCGGGGCGTCGCCTTCGAATATCGTCACCGCGACGCTGCCCACGAGCGTTTCTGGGACCTCGCCTTTTTCTCGGGCTCGCTGGTCGCGGCCCTGTCGCAGGGCATGATCCTCGGCGCGCTTCTCCAGGGCATCGAGGTGGATGGCCGGGCCTATGCAGGCGGCTGGCTCGACTGGCTGTCGCCCTATTCGCTTCTCACCGGGGCGGGCGTTGTCGTCGGCTACGCGCTGCTTGGAAGCTGCTTCCTCGCGATGAAGCTCACCGGCGAGGCCGAGGAACATGCCTATCGGCTGGCGATGCGCGCAGCGCTCGGGACATTGCTGCTGATGGCTGCGGTGAGCCTCGCGACGCCGTTCCTCGCCGGGCAATATTGGGACCGCTGGTTCACGATGCCCAACCTTCTGTTCGTCAGCCAGGTCCCGCTGCTGACCGCCATCTGTTTCTTCGCCCTGCTGCGAAGCATCAGGAAGCGCCGTCGCTACCGGCCCTTCCTCATCGCCTTGGCGCTCTTCGCCCTCGGAATGGCAGGGCTGGGAGTAAGCATGTGGCCGTTCGTCGTCCCGGACCATGTCACCATCTGGGACGCCGCGGCTCCCGAGAGCAGCCAGCTGTTCATGCTCATCGGCGTGATCATCACCATCCCGCTCATCCTCGGCTATACCGGCTGGTCCTACTGGGTCTTCCGCGGGAAGGTCGGCGGCGAAGGCTATTATCATTGACGGCGGAGCCGCCCAAAAGCCTGGCCGGGCGGCTCGGCTGGCTGCTGCTTATCTGGGCGGTTTCGATCGCCGTTCTTGGCATCGTCGCCTGGCTGATCAGGCTGGTGCTGCTCTAGGGCTTCTAGCGCTTGCGGACGAATTCCGCGCGCAGGACCAGGCCCTTGATCCCTTCATACTTGCAGTCGATTTCCTGCGGGTCTCCGGTCAGCCGGATCGCCTTGATCAGCGTCCCGCGCTTCAGCGTCTGCCCGGCGCCCTTGACCTCGAGGTCCCTGATGAGGGTGACCTGGTCGCCGTCGGAGAGGAGGTTGCCCACGGCATCATATACCTCGACCTTGTCAGCGCTTTGCTGCCTGGCCGCGAGTTCGGAGGCCGGCAGCCATTCGCCGCTTTCCTCGTCGTAGACATATTCCTCGTCTGCCATCCTTGGCTCCGGTCCTTTCGTGCGGAATGGCGCGCCAATGAGCGCCGGCTTGCGCTTTGTCCAGCCCGAAGCCGGTCGTCATCCAAGCGCGCTGCCGAACCCGGAGGAATCTGTCGAGCGGCTGATTTTGGCCCGTCAGTTGCCCAGACGCTCGGCGACTTCGCGTAGCGTGGCATAGATGCCTGCGAGCAAGCCTAAGACCAGCAGGTAGAATCCGCCCTCGAGCCACGCTGGCATCACGTCTCTCCCGTGCCGTTATTAACGATGGAAAATATTTCCATGGGCGAGCAGCGCGGTCAAGGATTCGCGATTCACTTTATTGCCGCTCCGACCTTGCTCACAGTTCATCAGTTTGCGCGTGTCGACGCCGTCCATTGCTGGACGTCGGCATAAGTGAGATGTTCTCGGGCAAACGCTGGAGGCTCACATGAAGCCAATGCCCATCGTGCTTGCATCCTGCATCATCTGCTCGAACTCCATCTCGGCGGAAGCCAATCCCGCTTCAAATACGGTAACTGCAAAGCGGGTGCTGCTCGAGAAAATGGGTCAGGGCCGCTTCGAGATTTCCGACGAGATATACGATCCCGCCTTCATCGCACATGGGTTTGGCCGGGATTACAGCCTTGCTGACGACAATGCATCGGGCCAGCAGATCCGCGCCGCATTCCCCGATCTCAAGGTATCGGTTCTGCGGACCGTGGAAGAAGGCGACCATGTCGCGGTGCACTGGCAGTCGGAAGGGACGAACACCGTGAAATCCGGTCCCTTTCCAGGTACCGGGCGGCGGCTGGTCGTCGATGGCATGACATTCTTCCGGTTTTCCAACGGGCGAATAGCCGAGGAATGGACCACCTACGACAACCTGTCGATCATGCAGCAGCTCGAGCCCGCTCCAGCCTCATCCCGTTAACTGCAAGGTCCAGGTAGCGCCCGATCAGCCTCGCCGATGCGGGGTGGTTCGCCGCTTTTCAGCAATCCCTCATGTCGGGCTCATGCGGCTCACCGTCGTGCGTGGCATGCATTGCTCGAAGGAGTCGGACGATGACAGGATGGGCTTACAAAGCGGGCGTTGTTGTAGCCATTACGACATCGTTGCTGAGCGTGTGGACCACAATCGTGCGGGATGATGGCACCGGAATCGGCTATTTCATGGTAATCATGGCGGCCGCGGTAGGCGGGTTTTCCGCTTCGTTCAGGCAGCAAGGGATGGCTCGAGCGATGCTTGGCGTCGCTGTCATGCAGCTATCCCTCGGCTCACTCATCGCAACTGCCCCCGTGACGGCGACCATGCCGGGCGGCGTGTTCAAGGTCCTGCTTTTCAACGGGCTCTTCACGCTATTGTGGCTGGTCTCTGCCGCCCTCTTCCGTGCGGCGTCGAGGGACGCGCGCGCCCGCGATGCAGTCGGTGGCTAGATCAGCAATGATGCCTGGTATCCTCCGCCGAGTATCATGACGTGGCTGGGTTTGGCTGGTCAGCCCTCCCTGCATCGAAGAGGCGGGATCGGCCTCGACCGATCCCGCCCGATCAATAGTATCGCGTCCGTCTTCCGGGATTAGCGCAATGCTGCAAGCACAGTCTCGGCCAAGGGCAGGCTGGACGCCGGGTTCTGGCCGGTCAGCAGGTTTCCGTCCCGCACCACGTAGGCGCCCCAGTTTTCTCCCTTCTCGTACCGCGCTCCGGACTTGCGCAGCGTGTCGGCAAGAAGCCACGGTGCATTGTCAGCGGTACCGAGTTCGACCTCTTCCTCGTCGCTGAACGAGGTCATCGCCCTGCCGGCAAACAGCCAGTCACCTTTGGAATCGCGCGCCGCGAGAAGGGCTGCCTGCCCGTGGCAGACTGGCGCGATGAGGATACCCGCGCGATCAGCCTCGACGAGGATGCGACCCA
This sequence comes from uncultured Sphingomonas sp., assembly GCA_964594145.1. Lineage (GTDB taxonomy): Bacteria > Pseudomonadota > Alphaproteobacteria > Sphingomonadales > Sphingomonadaceae > Sphingomicrobium. The sequence goes on from CAZQLI010000043.1 coordinate 4,440, forward strand.
TATCCGCGTCCTTGTAAAGGTCCTCGACCGGACCATGCCCGCCGGGGATCACTATCGCGTCATAGTTGCGTGCGTCGAGGTCGGCGAGGACACCCGCCGTCCTTGGCCGGACCAACCCAAGCGTCCACCTAGAGGCCTTGCCAAAATCGAAAGCCATCATTCGTCGAAGCCACGCGACGTCCGTCGTTTCCCGATGGCAAACCTTACTCCTGTCAGGCCAGGTCCCGACATCCCGCGTGAATGGCGGGTACAAGAGGGGCAATTATGACACTCAGTCGTCGCCGCTTCATGCAGGTCGCAGCGGCCATCGGCGCGTCCGCTGCCTGGAGCGGCCCTGCCCATGGCTCGCGGACCAACTGGCAGGAGCGCCGCGACCTCTTTCCCGAAGGCGTTGCCTCGGGCGATCCTGACTCCTCCAGCGTCATCCTCTGGACCCGTCGGCCCTATGAAGGCGATGCCCGGCAAATCCTGACTGTTGAGGTGGCCGAGGACGAGGCCTTCGAGCGCATCGTCGCCAATGCGCCCGCGCCCGTCTCACCCGCGTCCGACTGGACGACCCGGGTCCTGGTCGGCGGCCTCGCTCCTGCTCGAACCTACTGGTACCGGTTCACCGATCCCGAAGGGAACGGCAGCCGGATCGGCCGGACCATCACCGCTCCTGCTGCCGATGACCCGCGGGCCGTCAACTTTGCCTTCGTCAGCTGCCAGAGCGTCAACGAGGGCAAGCTCAATGGCTACCGGCGGATGATCTTCGAGGACGAGCGCGCCAGTGCGGACGAGCATCTCGGCTTCGTCCTTCACCTGGGTGATTTCATCTACGAGGTGGTGCAATATCCGGACGAGGTTAAGACCCGCCTCGACCGGACGATCTACGAGGTGGCGCGCCTCACTGACTCAAAGAAGATCGGCAATTTCCACATCCCGATGACGGTCGATGGCTATCGCGCCATCTACCAGGGCTATCTGCACGACCCCGACCTCCAGGACGCGCGTGCCCGTTGGCCGTTCGTCTGCATCTGGGACAATCACGAATTCAGCTGGCAGGGCTGGCAAAGCGTGGTCAAGGCGGCGCAGTTCGAGGCGCCCGGGCAGACGGTAAAGGTCGCCGCCAACCAGGCCTGGTTCGAATATCAGCCGGCGCGCGTCGCAGCGCCGAGCCGTTCACTCGAGCAGTTTGGCCCGCCGCCAGTCAAGGACGTGGCGATCGAGCGCTACCGCGATGACGGGCTGGGCGATGAGCCAAACAACCTCGCCGCGATCAACAGCCTGATCGCCTACCGAGCGCTTCGCTACGGCCGGCACCTCGACCTAATCATCACCGACCAGCACAGCTTTCACGGTCCCGACCCGTTCGGAAGCGAGGAGCTCGGAAAGCTCGGCGACTGGGCCGATTACAACGGGATGTTTCCCGACGATGTGATGCGGATCCTCGACGCCGGGCGCTCGTTCAACGGCGGCAAGCCGCCCGCGGAAATTCGTTTCCAGGATCAAGTCATCGCCAATCCACGAAAGGATGCTCCTCCGCAGACCATCCTCGGTGCCCGGCAAAAGGCTTGGTTCAAGGACAGGCTGAGGGCCTCGACGGCCACGTGGAAGATATGGGGCAATTCGCTTGGCACGCTCGAATCGCGCGCCGACCCCGAGAATCTGCCCGCGGGCCTTACGAAGAAGCCCTGGCCGAAGGGCAGCTTTGCCAATCTTGCCGGCGGCGACCATGGCACGGCCTGGGTCGAGCGGGGGGAGATTTACGACCTCGTACGCGATGAGAAGATCAATGGCTTCGCGATCGTGTCGGGGGACCGCCACAGCTTCTGGGCCGGCTATGCTGCCAAGGCGCTTCCGCCAGCCAGGTTCGAGCCGGTAGGCTTGAGCTTTGTCGGCGGTTCCCTGGCGAGTCCGGGGGCGATGGAAGCCTATGAGCATCGGCTGAAGAAGGATAATCCCCTTCGTTCGCTCTTTCTCGCCGACCGGCCTGATGGCGGAAAGCCCGACTGGACGTTCAACATGCTGCTGAGGCACGGCGTCCGGTCCTGCCTTGAATATGCAAGGAGCTTCGACCTCGATAAGGCGAAGGCGTTTCGCAACCCGGATGTCGCGCCGCATCTCGAGTTCATCGACATGGGCGGCCATGGCTACGTCAAGGTCCGTCTGACGGGCAGCGAGATGCACACAGAGTTTGTTTGCATCCCGCGACCGATCACGCGCAGCGAGAGCCCCGACGGAGGGCCGCTGCGCTACCGCGTCGCGCACATTGCAAGGCTATGGCAGCCCGGCGAACGGCCGCAGCTTGAAACCCGCGTTCTGGAAGGGGATCCGGGGCTTTCCATTTAGCGCGGCTTCACTTTCACCTTTCCATCGAAATTGCCGCCTTTGCGACCGCGCCCGACCGGAAATTCGCCAGAATCCTTGGAACTTCGTCGGCAAAACTTCGGCTTTCAATCAGCAGATCATCATGGGCCTGGTTCCTTTCTGCACATAGCGATTGCGCAGTCCGCAAATGGCGGCGTCATCGATGGAGCAGACGATGAAGAAACTTCCCGTGATTATCGCGCTTGCCGGCTTCGCGATTGCGACCCCCGCAGCTGCCAACCACATTTTTACCCCAACTCCCTTCGAGACCTATGGCGATTGCGAGTCTGTTAACGCCCGGCTGAGCAACGACGATGCCGAGCGCCAATTCCCGCTTCGCCCAGACCTCTTCTCGAGCCTGGGGGAGGCGCGCAGCTTCATGACGCGCGCCTTTTCCTGCGAGTATGATCCTACTGACGACAGTTGGTACCTGATCGATCATCGCCTGGAGACGATCGGGAGCGATTGGTTTCAAAAGCGCCTGTAGGCTGGTGCTATTGAGGGCAGCCTGGCAATCATTTCGTGCCATTCGGGTGGTCGGCGGGACGCCGGCCACCTAGTGGCATCGCGACCTGTTCAAAATGCTGGCGGGATGGGTCGCTCGAATGGACAGCGGTCAATGCAGCCAGCTTCGATCAGCTGGATCCCAAGCGCCCACCTGGCGCTGGCGGCAGCCCAGCACAGCGCGCTGGGAAGACCGTGCGGAATGGCGGCAGTCGTAAAAACTGAGCTGTTCGAATGGGCGGCGGCAATAAGAGCCATGATGGCGCGTTCGTCAGGCGCCATCGAGTTGCTGCAGCAGCACTCCGCCTGAAGGGCGCGACCAATACACTCCTCCGTCAATTGAAACAGGCTGTGCAGCGCAATGGCGCCTTCGGCCGGGCCTCCAAGCTCTCCCATCAGGCGGACAAGGCTCGGCAGGGCGTTCTCACCGGTCGATCGCACCGCCGACCAGCGCCGAAGCAATCGCAGGATCAAATATTCAGACCAGCAGCTGCCGGATTCGATTCGCCCCAGTTTCAATCACGGTCTCCCCGGCTCACGGAGCGCGACGTTAATGCTATTGCAACTTACTCGCAACTCGTGATGCGGGCGACGAACCAAATGTCGGCACAGTGCGGCGCATCATAATTTTAGCTGGAAGCTGCTTGTATAAAGGGTGACAGGCTGTGTCCCGGAGATCTAGTGCCCGACCAGACCCGTCTTGGTCCGGAAACAGGCAGTGTCGCGATGAAGACGCGGCTGAATTCCGGGCTTTGCCTGGGAAGGGATTGGATGCCCGACGTGGATTCGAACCACGATTGACGGAGTCAGAGTCCGTAGTCTTACCATTAGACGATCGGGCAATCTCTTGCCGGGCGGGCAGATAGAAAGCCGGGCCTCCAGTGTCAACGCCAAGTGACTGAATCCCCGGCCGAGCCCGGCGGTTGCGTCCAAAAGCTTAATCAGGTTAAGCTGGCGCCAAGTCAGCCGACGGTATTTCCCGGCGGTGAAGGATAGAATGGGCGAGAGTATGGCGCAGCAAGTCGCCAGTGTGCCGAGTCCCAGGTATTCGGGGCCGGCGGGCGGACAACCGCCTTTTCCCCGCCGGGGACCGCATCGTGACATCTATGGAGCGCTGGACCTCGGCACCAATAACTGCCGCCTCCTCATCGCGCGCCCGAACGAGGGCGGGTTCACGGTGCTCGATGCCTTCTCAAGGATCGTAAGGCTTGGTCACGGCATGTCCGTGCGCGGCATCCTCAGCCAGGATTCCATGGACCGGGCGGTCGAAGCGCTGTCCGTCTGCGCGGACAAGCTCGTCCGGCGCCACGTCACCTTGTCCCGGTCGGTTGCAACCGAGGCCTGCCGCCGGGCCGCCAACGGGCGGGAGTTCGTGACACGGGTGAAGCGCGAGACAGGCATCGCGCTCGAGATCATCTCTCCCCAGGAGGAAGCTCGCCTCGCCGTCCTTGGCTGTCACAAGCTGCTGGAACCGGGCGATGGCCCGGCGCTCATCTTCGACATTGGCGGTGGATCGACCGAACTGGTGCTGGTCGAGCAGGGCGAAACTGCTCCACGCATCCGTGCCTGGTGGTCGGCGCCCTGGGGCGTCGTATCCCTCACCGAGAGCGAGGGGCGCGAGGCGATCGAGGGAAGTGACCGGGTCCTCGCTTATGGCCGGATGCGCGAGCGCGTGCTTCGGAGTTTCGCCCATTTCGTCGAAATGCTCCCTGACCGGCTTGAAAATGTCCGCCTGCTTGGAACGAGCGGTACGGTGACGACGCTTGCGAGCGTCCACCTCGCGCTCCCCGCCTATGACCGCCGGCTCATCGACGGGCTGCATGTCCCGGTCGGTGACATGCGCCGTATCTCGACCATGATCGCCGAGATGGATTTCAACCAGCGGAGCGGCCTTCCCTGCATCGGTACCGACCGCGCAGACATGGTCGTCGCCGGCTGCGCAATCCTCGAGGCAATTCTCGACATATGGCCAGCCGAGACGCTTGGGATCGCCGACCGGGGCATCCGCGAGGGCATTTTGCGTTCGCTGATGGCTCGTGACGGATACCAGCTGTGAGCCGCGGAGGGCAGGGGCCAAGGCAGAGGCTGAAGACTGCCAAGGGGCGCAAGGTGAGTTCGACGCGCTGGCTCGAGCGCCAGCTGAACGATCCCTATGTTCGAAAGGCCAAGGCGGAGGGCTATCGAAGCCGCGCTGCCTACAAGCTGCTCGAGCTCGATACGAAGTTCGGCCTGCTGAAGGGCGTCGAGGCGGTCGTCGACCTTGGCATTGCGCCAGGCGGCTGGAGCCAGGTCGTCCGCCGCCGCTCGCCCAAGGCGAAGGTAGCGGGGATCGACCTCCTTCCAACCGACCCGATCGAGGGCGTTGCAATCCTGCAGATGGATTTCATGGACGAGGATGCGCCCGCCCGGCTGAAGGAAGCGCTCGGGACGGACAGCGCAGATCTCGTCCTCTCCGACATGGCAGCGAACACGGTCGGCCATCCCCAGACCGACCATCTTCGAACCATGGGGCTGGTCGAGGCCGGGATGGAATTTGCAACCGAGGTGCTCCGCCCGGGAGGTGCCTATGTCGCCAAGGTGCTTGCCGGGGGCGCCGACAACAGGCTGGTTGCCGAGCTCAAGCGCCACTTTGCTACCGTCAAACATGCCAAGCCGCCGGCCAGCCGCAAGGACTCCTCGGAATGGTATGTGATCGCCCAGGGGTTCAAGGGCAGGGCCGGGGGCTGATCAGATCGCCTCGATGAGCTCGCCCGGGACGGATGCGGCCGCTTTCCGGCCCTTCTTCGAGCGGACTTCATCCCATGAGCTCACCAGGCAATCGACTACCTGGCTGAGCGTTTCGACCGGGAGCGCATAGGGAAGCCGGACGAACCTCTCGAACCCGCCTTCGACTCCGAACCGGCTGCCCGGGGCAATGCGAACCCCCTGGCGGTGCGCCGCAGCAGCAAGCGCCGAGGCAACCGGCATGGGCATTTCGGCGAAGGCGGAAAGGCCGCCGGCCGGCCGGCGAAAGCGCCATTCGGGGATTTGCGAAGCGACAAGGCCCAGCAGATGGTCGCGCTGGGTCCTGATCATTGCCCGCCGCTCGGCCAGCGGAGCATGCGGTTTCTCGAGCAGAATGGCTGCAGCCAGTTGCTCGATGATCGGGCTTCCCATGTCGACGCCGGCCCTCGAGGCCGCCAGCGCTGCAATGAGATCGCGGTTGCCGCGGATCCATCCCATCCTCAGCCCGCCCCAGAAGCTCTTCCCCATCGATCCGATGGAGATGATCTGACCGGCCTCGCCATAAAGAGCGAGCGGTGGGGGCGGTGGCTCCTCGAGCCAGAGATCGACCATCGTTTCATCGACAATGCCAAGGCAGCCGGTGCGCGCCATGATCGCAGCCGCTTCCTTCCGCTGTTCAAGATCCATGCAGCGGCCGGTGGGATTGTGAAAATCGGGCAGCAGGAATGAAATCCTGGCTTCGCCTTGCCGGATCGCCGCCTCGAGCTGGTCGAGGTTCCAGCCCAGGTCAGGCAGCGCCACCGGGACCGGCTGGCAGGAGGCCTTCCGGATCGCTTCCAGCGCCTTTGAATAGCTGGGATTGTCGATCGCCACCCTGACCCCGGGGCGGGCGAGCAGTCCGAGCAGCAAAACGAGGCCGTGCTGCGCGCCCTGGGTCACCATGATCTCGTCGGGAGACGTCGGAAGTCCCCGCCGTTCGTAGTGGCGGGCGATTGCGGAGCGAAGGTCAGGAAGGCCGGCCGGTTCATAACCGATGCCGGGGAGGTGGCGCGGGAGCTCCGCAAGCGCGCCCGCATAGGCAGCATGGACTTCCTTGGGGGCAGGCAGGGCGGCGATCGAAAAATCAATCTCGGCGCCACCGCGCTCGGCATGGAAGGCCATCGAGGCGCCGCCTGGCAGCCGGGTGATGCTGCCCGAGCCGTGGCGGCTTTCGAGGAAACCCTCGTCCCTCAGCATCGCATAGGCCGCGCTGATCGTCGTCCTGCTGACCTGGAGCTCGGGCGCCAGGTTGCGCTCGCCGGGCAGTCGGACCCCGAT
>CAZQLI010000044.1:0-11259 GCA_964594145.1 uncultured Sphingomonas sp.
AGCCGGCCTGCAGCATCTCGGCGAAGCCGCCGATCGAAGTCAGCGGCGTCCGAAGCTCGTAGCTCATGTTGGCGACGAAGTCGGTCTTGACCCGGTCGGCTTCCTCGAGCGCCGTGGCGCGTTCCCGAAGCGCCGCCTCGATCCTGGTTGAATCGGTAACGTCCACCATGGTGAAGAGGGCGTTTCCGTCGGGCAATGGCACCGCGGCGAACTCGAAGTGGCGGCCATCGGTCAGCGACACCCGCCCGGTCCCTGACTGGCGGCCACTGGTCGTCGAGCGGACCAGCTCGCGGACCTGGGCAGCGGCGTTCGGGTTGACGAGGCGCTTGGCCATGGCCGGGACCAGCTCGTCGACCCGCGGGTGCTCGGAAAGCCAGGCCTCGTCGAGGTCCCAAAGGTCGCTGAACCGCCGGTTCCAGAGGTAAAGGCGCCCGTCGGACGCAAAGACGCTGATCACCTCGAACAGATTGTCGAAGGTCGCTGCCCGGACCCTGAGGAGCGTGTCGCGGGCCGAGGCAAGCCTTACCTGCTCCGTCCGGTCCTCGAAGATCAGCCTGAGGCCACCGTCGGGAAGAGGCTGGCCAAGGATCCTCAGGTGATCGCCATTGGCAAGGATCCAGTCCTCCTCGATGGCCTCTTCGGGCGAGGTGAACCAGGAGCGGCGCTCCGCCTTCCAGGCGGGAAAGTCGCGGACCTCGGGCAGCCGGCCATTTTCGCGCATCCTTTCCAGCACGCGATCGAACTCGGGCCGCTCGCCAAGCCATTCCGGGTCGAGCTGGGCCATGATTGCAAAGGGCCGGTTGAAGAAGGCCAGGTGCCGCTCCCCGTCGAACTGTGCCGCGCCCGCGGCCATGCGGTCGGCGAGTTCGCGCTGGGACAATTGGTGGTGGGCAAGTTCTATTCGGGCGTCTTCAAGGTCCTGGATGTCGATCGCAAAGCCCGCGACCGCGCCGGTCGGCAGCGGGACGTCGACGATCCGAAGCATGCGCCGTTCCTGCCCGATCGTCGCCGGCTGGGTGCGCGAATAGGGCTTGCCGCTTGCAAGGGCCTTTTGCGCTCCAGCGCGGGCGCTCTCGGTTCCCGGGGAATCGATGAGCTCGGCGCCCCGGTCGATGACCTCTGCAGCATCCCGTCCCTCGACCGCCGCGACGAATGCCGCGTTGACGAGGCCAAGCGAAAGGTCAGGCCCCCGGTACCACATCGGAAAAGGCGCGCTTTCAATGAGGTGCGTCAGCGCATCGAGCGCGCCCTCCGTCTGCTGTAGGCGGGTTGCAAGATTGGCGCGGTCGCTGTCCGCGGCGCTCACATCGAACAGCCAGACCAGCACGGTACCCTGTTTTGCAGGCGGCGGCGCAAGCGCGGCCCTTGCTTCGAGGACCCGGTCGCTGGAGGCAAGCCTGACCTGGCGCCTGACAGGGGGAGCGCCAAGCCGGACGTCGTCAATCTCGCGTGCAAGGATCTCAAGATCGCTTCCTTCGAAGCCCCGCTCCTCGCCGGCGAGATCCCAAAGCTGGCACGCGGATTCAGCGACGCCAAGTTCCCGCGCCAGCTGGGCATCGAACTCGACCCGGTTGTCCGGAAAGAGGAGGAGGATACGGGCGGGTGCCGCGTCGAGCAGCGAGCGCATCATGCGGGCGCCTTCCATCACCCCCTCGGCCCGGCGCAGGCGCTTTGCGGCGAGAACGGCAAGGAATGCCGCGATCGCTACCCAGATGGCCGCGACGACGATGATGGCACCGGCCGTATTCGCACCAACCGTCACTTTATCCGGCCCCGATTTTCATGTTCCGCACACCATAGGTGGCAGTATCACAAAGAAAAAGGGCCGCCCCGGAAGGGGCGGCCCAAAATGACCTAGATCGACATTTCTAGAAGTTGGCTTTCACGCCAGCATAGAAGAACCGGCCGTAGGTGTCATACGGGTCACCACCAGCAGTGCCCAGCAGACCGAACGGCGGCTTCTTGTCGAACATGTTGTCGACGCCGGCATAGAACTCGAAGTTCCTGTCAACGTTAAAGCCAACCCGAGCGGAGTGATAGAAGACGGTCGGATAGTTCTTGCGCGGGAACGCATCGAGGTTCTGCGGATCCAGCGTCGTCAGTTCGCCCGGAGTACAAGTCCTACCCGAGAAGCCAGTCACGCCGGAAGACGGACAGACACCGGTGTAACGATGCTGCTGTTCCCAGGTGCCGATCGTCTGCTTGCCGAGATAGCGGAGGTTGTAGGTAAGGTCGATCACCCCAAAGTCGTAGTTGGCATTGAAGTTGGCAGCCCAGCGCGGGTCACCAAGCTCGCTCATCTGGCGATTGGGCACGTCGGGCCGGGTCGGATCGGTGAAGTTGTCCAGCCGCAGCAGGTGGGTCGCGATACCGCGCAACGACAGACGGTGCCCGTTGGAGAACGTCCGGCGATACGAAATATCGAAGTCGATGCCCTTGGTCTTCTGAGCAGCGAAGTTCACGCCGCCCGAGATGACCGCCGGGAAGTCGAACATACCGGTAGCCGGATCACGGTTGACGGTCGAGCAGAACGGATTGTTGATTCCGCCCGGATTGTCATAGCAGAGCGTGATGATCTGCTGCGCACCGAGAGCCGAGATCAGGTTGGTGACCTTGATCTTGTAATAGTCGATCGTGAAGTTCAGGCCCGGGATGAACCGGGGCTGGATCACCGCACCAAGCGTCAGGCTGCGTCCCTCTTCCTCGATCAGCGTCGGGTTGCCGCCCGACACGAAGCCGGTCGAAGAGGTACGAGCAAGACAGTTGCGCCACGGATCCCCGACCGCGCCCGGCGCCGCCGAGCTGGCACAGGCCGCAACGACGGCCGGCGTATAGGTCGTCGGAACCCCGGCTGCGGCGCAGTTTGCTGCCCGGTTCGGGTTCGCGGTGATGTTCGCTTCGTCGCACGGGTCGGCAATGAAGGCGAAGTTCTGCGAGAACGGCGAGTACAGATCGCTCTGCGTCGGCGTCCGGACCGACTTTGCAAGCGCCGCACGGAAGCGGAGATCGCGGATCGGGGCCCAGACCGCGTCCAGGTTCCAGGCCCAGACCGTTCCAGTCGCGGTGTTGTAATCCGAGACACGGGCCGCGCCGCGAACCGTCAGCTCTTCTGCCAGGGTCATGTTGGCGAGCAGCGGAACGTTAAGTTCGCCGAAGGCTTCTTTGACGCTGAGCTTGGGCGGATCGAACGGCTGGATGGCGTTGAGGAAGGTGCCGCCGCTTGCCGTCAGGTCGTCAAACGCGCTGAACGCCTTTTCCACGCGATATTCGCCGCCCAGAGCGAAGCCGATCGGCCCACCCGGGAGTTCGAACAGCTGCGACATGTCGCCGCTGACCGTGGCAAGAGCGACGAATTCCGAAGCGCTCTCACGGCGGCGGGCCTCCGTGTTCACGAAGTTCAGAGCAGCCTGGCTCGGAGCACCGTATCCGAACACGTTGATCGGAACGCAATCCGGCCGATCATTGGTCGGGTCAGCGTCGGCATTTACGCCGCAGACGATCTGCCCGGCACCATTTTTAACCGCGTCGATGGCGAGAAGGAAGCCGTCGAGATTGCCTTCTTCGTCAAACAGCTTGAGGTTGTTGAGCGACCGCATGCGGGTCTTGAGCTTGCCGTAGTTCAGCGAGAGCTCATAGCGCCAGTCACCGTTGAACGTGCCCTCGACGCCGCCGACGATGCGGTAGGTCTCGCGGACGTGCTTTTCACCGCGGCCCCCGAAGTCGACGTTGAAGCGGGACATGTTGAACGTCCCCGTCGCCGGGTCGGCGCACAGCCCGACCGCCTGTAGTTCCGCGAGGGCCTGGGCCGTCAGGAAGGCGTTGCTGCAGCGAAGGTTCTGAATTGCGTCGAACTGCTCGTCAGTGTTGGCGAAGAAGCCCTTGAGCGAGCCCTGCCAGAAGCTCGGCTGACCTTCCTGCAGCGCGTTGACGCGAACATATTTCGCCTCGACGAACGGGCGGAACGCCTCGGTAACATCGAAGTGCGCCAGCAGGTTGACTGCGTAGCGGTCGAGCCCAGCAGCAAGCTGACCGGTGTTGCGCAGGGTCGAGCCCTTGCCGCCGAGGATATTGGCAGATCCGCCGGCCTCGAAGTGCCCCTCTGGCACGTCGACGAAGAGGTTGCCGTTATTGTCGAAGCGGAGGTACTGGCCCACCCCGACCCGGCCAATCGTGCCGCCGTCGGAAATCGAGCCGTTCTTAACGCCGCAAACGAACTCGGTGTCGGAAATTCCGTCCGTTCCGAACGGCTCACCGCCCGTTGGTTCAACCGTCTGGAACTGGCAACGGCCGGAAATCGCGCCGGTCAGGGAGTCGCGGTCGCTGAAGTATAGCGGCCGCTGCTTGGCATATTCCGCCGAAACGGCGACGTTACCGCGACCGTCAGCGAAATTGGTTCCCCAGGTACCCGAAACGAAATAGCTGCCGCGGTCACCGCGCGAGGAAACGCCGCCCTGGGCCTTGAGCGAAAGTCCTTCGAAATCGCGCTTCAGGATGAAGTTGACGACGCCGGCGACGGCGTCGGAACCGTACACCGCCGAGCTGCCGCCGGTGACGACGTCGACGCGCTCGAGGAGGTCGACCGGAATGGTGTTGGTATCAACGAGATAGTCGCCCGGCGAAGCCGTGATGTGGCGCTTGCCGTTGACGAGCACCAGGGTACGGGACGTACCAAGGCCGCGAAGGTCGAGCAGGTTCAGACCCGCCGTACCGATAAATCGCGTCGAGTTACCCTGGCTGAACGTCGAGCGGAGCGACGGCAGGTCGTTCAGGGCATCGCCGAGCGACACGTCACCAGTCGTCGTGAGCTCTTCGGCCGTAACGGTCGTGACCGGAACAGGCGAGCTCAGGGTCGGCCGGCTGATGCGGGTACCGGTGACCACGATCGTGTCGGCGCCGGGCGCTGCCGCAGCAGCGTCGGTCGTCGGAACTGCGGCAGCCTCGGCCGCAACGCAATTATCGCGTTCTGCCTGCGTGGGAAGTGCTTCACAGTCAGGCGTTTCTGCCTGAGCCGTGGCGGCGACCGCACCGGCCTCGGACTGCGCTGCCGCCGGGGAAGCCGCTGCAAGCGCCAAGGCCCCGATGGATACAGTCGATAGTGCTAACGTCGTTGTTCGGCGCATTTGTAATCCACCCCAATTTAAAAAAATCCCTGATGGGGCGGATCAATAACGCACGCTTGGCCGGCGTCGAGAGTGACTGGAGATTTTGGCGCACTTTCCCACGTGTCGTTACAAAATAGTCACACTGGAAATTCCCCACGGAAATTCCCTAGCCAATGGCGCGGCTTAGGGCGGTGAAGACCGCCGGCGGCAGCCGTGAGCCCTTGTCCCAGTTGCACGTATCGAGGCCGCAGGACCGCCCGCAATTGACATCCGCGATCTGGCGCAGAAAAAATATGGCTCGGAGTTCTCGCGTAATGAGCTCCCTGCGCAGGCGGGCGACGACAAGCCACCGCGCAGGCGGGCAAAAAGGGGGATATGGGGATCATGTACCAATCGGATAGTCGACGTTTCGTTCGCCCCAGCTTGATGCTGGGCGCATCTCTTGCTGCCCTCATGGCTGGCCCTGTCTACGGGCAAACGACGCCGGCCGAGACTACTCCTCCGGAAGAGGTTGTTTCAGAAGAAGTAACCACTCAGCCCGAGGCACAGCAAGGCCAACCCGAACCGGAAACCATCGTCGTCACCGGATCTCGCATCCGCGGCAGGCCCGAGTTTACCAGCCCGGACCCTGTCACGCTGATTGATCCTGCTGTCGCCAAGCGCGAGGGCAAGTTCGACACTGCCGAAACGCTGCAGTCTTCGCCGATTGCCGCGGGATCGACCCAGATAACGGCGGCAATCTCGTCAAACTTCGTAACGCAGGGCGGCCAGGGCACGCAGACAATCGACCTTCGCGGGCTTGGCCCCAACCGGACGCTCGTGTTGCTGAACGGCCGACGCGCCGGCCCTGCCGGCACGCGCGGCGCGGTCGCGGCATTTGACCTCAACGTCCTGCCGCAATCGATCGTGAGCCGCGTTGACGTCCTCAAGACCGGCGCCTCCTCAATCTACGGATCCGACGCGGTGGCCGGCGTGGTGAACATCTTCACCAAGCGCGACACCAACGGCTTGCAGCTCGATGCGAACGTCTCGGTGCCCGGAGGCGGAGGCGGAGAACAATATCGGGTCAGCGCCATTTATGGCGTTGAATTCAACCGGGGGCATTTCCTTGTCGCAGCGGATTATTATCGCCAGAAGGAACTGAACCGCGGCCACCGCAAATATCTGTCCTGCCCGGAGGCCTATACATTCCGTGAGGGCGGCGGGCGCGCCGATCTCGTTGATCCGCGCACCGGTGAATTCAAGTGCGAGGACCTTCGCTGGGGCCACATCTGGACCTACGACCTCGAATATCGCTTCGGCTTAGGTTCGGGAAACATGCGCCTGCCCGACGGGCGTCATGTCGGGAGCACGGGCGGCGTAAACCTGCTTCAGTTCCAATACCCCGGCGAAACACTTGGAATTCCCCCGGCAAACTTCCTGCCCGGCGACCTTTCGCAGTTCGTCGCGCCCGCGGGCTGGTTCCCCACCGGCTATGATGCCGGCTCGCTGGCCGTCCAGAACAGCTTCCATCCGTTCGTCAATGAGCAGACGCTGATACCGGACACAAAGCGTTACACCTTATATGCGGAAGCTTCCTACGAACTGACGGACAATATCGAGGCCTTCGTCGAATTCCTGGCCAACCAGCGCAAGACCTATCAGAATGGCTGGCGGCAGATCTGGAGCTTCGGAAACACCGGCCTCTACGGCACGTTCGGCGACATGTACCCGGGCACCATCTGGGCGCAGGGGTTCGAGGGCCTCAACTGGCTGAGCCCCACCGGCATCACCAATCACAGTGATAGCAGCCAGAAGGTTGATTATAAGCGCGGCGTTGCAGGCCTTCGCGGCGAATTCGGCGACTTCCTGAAAGGCTGGTCATGGGATGCCCATGTCCAATACAGTCACTCCGACGGCCGTTACCGGCAGGAGCACTTCCTGCAAGAAATCTACGACATCGCCTCGTTCCAGACCGCGTCCTGTGTCGGTACGACGCTGCCGATTTCCGGCAAGCAGTGCATCGACCTTCCCTGGACCGATCCGAACTTCCTCAGGGGCGAGTTTACGCCCGAGCAGGCGGACTTCATGTTCGACTGGGAGGAAGGCAAGACCATCTACAAGCAGCTCAGCGGGGAACTGGTCGTCACCGGTAACGTGGTCGAACTCCCGGCCGGCCCGCTCGGCGTCGCCCTTGGCGTTCATGTCCGCCGCGATAGCATCAAGGATACGCCGGGCGACATTACCCTTGCCGGAAACGCCTGGGGCTTCTCGACGTCCGGCATCACCGCCGGTGACCAGGTCACCAAGGAGGCCTTCGGCGAGGTCCAGATCCCGCTCTTGCGTAACCAGCCGTTCTTCAAGGACCTGTCCTTCTCGGGCGCCGCCCGCGTGACGAGCGTCTCGGCCGAGCGGGATTCCGACGGCTTCAAGGATGATGACAAGGGCAACTGGACGTACAAGCTCGGTGCAAACTGGGCGGTAAACGACTGGGTCCGCTTCCGCGCAACCTATGGCACCTCGTTCCGCTCGCCGGCACTTTTCGAGCAGTTCCTGGCCGACGAGTCATCCTTCATTGCCCAGCGCAATATTGATCCCTGCATCAACTGGGTGGCCAACCAGGCCGCTGGCGTCATCAACGACACCATTGCAGCGAACTGCGCCGCAGCCGGCGTCCCCGGCAATTTTGGAGGCGGCGCCATCACGGCCTCGGTCTTCTCGACCGGGGGCATCGGGTTCCTCAAGGCGGAAACCTCGAAGGCCAAGACCGCGAGCGTCATCCTGACGCCACGCCTGGCATTCCTGCCCGACACGCGGATCAATCTCGCAGTCGACTATATCGACATCGAGGTGAAGGGCGAGATCGACCAGCTTGGTGCAGCCAACATCGTCTTCGGATGCTACGGCAGCACGGCCTTCCCGACGGACCCGCTCTGCGCATTGTTCACGCGCGAAGCGGCCGGAACACTCAACGAGTTCGCGATCGACAACATCACGGATCCATTCATCAACATTGCTAGCCAGAGAAACAAGGCGCTCGATTTCACCCTTGACGTTCGTCACAACCTCGGCCGAATGGGCACGCTCAACGTCGTCGTTGCAGCCACCCGCCAGCTGAAGGACGATATCCTTCTCCTGCCGGGCACTCCGCTGGAATCCGACAATGGCGAGACGGGGTCGCCGAAATGGGCTGGCGAGGCCAATTTCACCTGGATCTCGCCTGCCAAGAAGTGGACCGTCTTCTACGGCATCGATTTCATCGGCAAGACGTCGGAGGTGCCTGATTTCCTCGAAGACAATGGCGGTGATCCGTGCATTGACTCGGTCAATATCGTGACCGGGGATGAACTGCGCGGGCGCTATTGCCCGGATCTCACGACGCCGGCCACCTGGTACCATAATGTGTCGGTCTCGAGGGCGATCGGGGACAGGGACGAGTTCGAGCTTACCCTCGGCGTGGCCAACTTGTTCGACACCCGGCCGCCGCGCGTATCGACCCTGAACGGTGGACAGATCGCGACGATCGGGCAGGTACCAGTGGCTTCGCAATATGACCTGCTGGGCCGACGCTTCTTCCTCAACGTGACCCGCAAGTTCTAGCGGTTCGTTGAGCCAAGCACCGCTGAACGAATGGGCGCCTGCAAAGTCACGGGCGCCCATTCCCATCTTTCGCGCAGCATCCACGGGGCCTAGGAAAGTCGCATAATGCCGGTCGTCAAACTGCCCCCTGACCTGCTCAATATCGAAACTGCGCGCTTCGAGCAGGTGCCGCTGCGCCGGCCGCTATTCCTGAACAGCGTTCCAAAAAGCGGCAGCCACCTCCTCCGGAACATCGTGCGGATGTTCGTGCCTGTCGATCAGCAATATCAGAAGCAGTTCGTCCAGTGGGGCAACATGCCCGAGCATCTCGAGGCGTGGGACCCGCGCCGAAACTATTTGAGCTGGGGCCACCTTTTTTTCTCGGATGCCTCGGCGATCGAGCTCGCCCATGTCCGCAAGATCCTGCTCTATCGCGATCCCTATGACTGGGTGCTGGCGCGGGCGCGCTTTTTCATGTCCGAGAATTTCGAAGGCAATGTCGAGTTTCTGCGGGAGGGAAAACTCCCGATTGACGATTTGCTTTCGATGATGATCTTCGGAATTCACGGCAAGGCGCCGCCGCTCAGGGACATTTTCGAGTTCAACGCGGTGGCCTGGCTGGGGTCGGACGTGCATGTCGTGAAGTTCGAGGACCTTGTGCGTCATTGCCGCGACCTCGAAAGCGAAGAAGCCGGCCAGTTTTTCATAGACCTCCTGTCGGCCTGCGGGATTTCGGTCGTGCCCGACGACTGGCGGGCCCGGGTCGCAATCGGTTCCGATCCGAAGCTGAGCGGAACAGCCCGACAGAATCTCGTCGGGCTGCCAGAGCTTCCCGACAAGCTTTCAGCCCGGCACAGGGCGCTCGTCGACTATGCCGCTCCCGGGCTTCGACGGATTTTGGGTTACGCCTGATGCTGGAAGCAAGAGGATGGTAACCGCATTTCCAAGGCTAAGCGCGGCCCAGCAGGCACTGGATTCGAACCGCATCCAGGAAGCTGCGCGAATTGCGCTTCAGCATGTCCGCGAGCACCCCGAAGACGCCCGTGGCCTTGGCTTGCTTGGCGCCGCGGCCATGAGAATGGGAGCCCTTGGTCAGGCCGAACAGTTCCTGAGAAAGGCACTGAGCCTTGCTCCCCGGAGCCAGCAGGTCCTGATGGAGCTGGGATCCTGCCTCCAGCAGCAGGAACGGCTAGCCGAAGCGCTCGAAATTTTCGAACAGGTCGATCCCGGCAGCGATCATGCCTCCGGGGTCGAATTCAACAAGGCCGTTATCCTCGACAAGCTCGGACGGGCCGACGAGGCCCGGGAGCGGCTCGCCGCCCTGACCCTGAAAGAGCCCGCCAACCTCAATGCCTGGCTTGCCTATGCCCACAATCTCAGGTCCGCTGGCGAGACGGACGAGGCGGTCAGCGCATATCGCCGCGCGATCGCGATTGATTTCGAACGCGGCGATGCGTGGTGGGGGCTGGCCAGCATTAGAAAGCCGATATTTACGGACGAAGACGTGGCGACAATGCAGGAAGCGATCCGGATCGCGATAGATCCGCGCAACCTCAGCCCGCTTCATTTCGCGCTGGCGCGCGCCCACCATAACCGCAAGGAATATGAGCAGGCCTTCCACCATTATTCCGAGGGAAACCGCATTCGCGCCGAGACCATCGGCTACCAGGTCAATGAACTGACCGAGGAGGTCGATGAATATGTCAGGATGATAGGGCCCGGCTTTTTCCCGGGTGCCTCACGCCGGACCGACACCCGACCTATCCCGATCTTCCTCGTCAGCCTGCCCCGCTCAGGCTCCACGCTCCTCGAGCAGATGCTTGGAAGCCACCCCGGGATCGAGCCCGCCGGGGAGCTTTCCTATGTTCCCGCGCTGATCCGCGCAGCGATGGAGCATCATACGCGCCATGGCCGCTTCAGCCTACCCGAGGTCATCCGGAGGATTGGGCGGCAGGAGGCCGAAGCGCTCGGCAGCGAATATCTCAGGCGGGCCTCCCAGCACATCGATAGCGGGGCTTTGGCCTTCGTCGACAAGCTCCCCCACAACTGGAGCAATATTCCCTTCATCAGGAAGATCCTTCCCCAGGCGAAGTTCGTCGATATTCGCCGTCCTGCCCTGGACTGCTGTTTCGCGAATTTCACCCAGTCCTTTTCGCGCGCGCACGCCGCCTCATTCGCGCTCGAGCATATTGGCCGATGCTATATCGATTATGTGCGGCTCATGGACCACCTCGACCGCGTTGCACCCGGGCTGGTGCACCATGTTCGATACGAGCGTCTCATCGAGGAACCGGAGCCTGAGCTCCGGTCCATCTTCAATTATCTGGAGATAGAGTGGGACGATGCTCCGCTCAGCTTCCACCAGTTCGACCGCGTCGTCCGGACCCCGAGCGCCGAACAGGTTCGGCGACCACTGAACCGCGAGGGACTGGACGTCTGGAAGCCCTATTCCCAGTGGTTGGGGCCACTTCGGGAGATCCTCGGCCCCCTCGCAGACAGGTGACAGCGGCGCCTCAGTAGCGATAATGGTCCGGCTTGAACGGGCCCTGCGGGGTGACGCCGATATAGGCAGCCTGCCTCTCGTTGAGCTTGGTGAGCT
>CAZQLI010000045.1:0-2004 GCA_964594145.1 uncultured Sphingomonas sp.
GACGAAGCCGTCCAGCCCGATCGCAAGACGGCCCGCATTGACCGGGTGGAACCCGTCGACGTCCTTGTCCGGGTCGATCGCGGTGATCACCCGCGCCTCGTCGATATGGGCGGGGAGCGGCAGCTGGACGAGGATGCCGTCAACCGCCGGGTCATTGTTCAGCTGTTCGACCAGGGCGAGCAGCTCCTGCTCGCTGGTGTCGGCGGCAAGCCGGTGCTCGAAGCTTTCCATGCCGGCCTCGAGCGTCGCCTTGCCCTTGCTTTTGACATAGACCTGGCTTGCCGGGTCTTCTCCAACCAGCACGACCGCGAGGCCGGGGGCCCGGCCCTGGCGGGTGCGGAACTTCGCGACCTCGACCGCGACCCGGGCACGCAGCTCGGCCGCGGCAGCCTTTCCGTCGATCAGCTTGGCGGTCACATGATCGTCGCGCTGGTCTCCAGCGCGAGCCCCTCGTTCAGTTTCCGGAGGATCTGGATCGCCAGGATGAGGACGATTGGCGAAAAGTCGATCCCGCCAAAGTCGGGGAGGATGGCCCGGATCGGTCGGTAGAGCGGGGCGGTCACCCGCTCGAGCGCATCGACCACCGTCCGCACGAAATTGCTGGAGGTGTTGATGACGTTGAAAGCGACGAGCCAGCTCAGGATGACCTGGATGATGATGATCCAGACGAGGAGCTGGAGGATCATGTCGATGATGCCAAAAAGAGCGTAGAGCATGGCCGCAGGCTTAGCGGCGCTATGGCAAAGGCACAATCACCCCGCTTGCCAGGAGATGAGGATGCACAGGACGCGCGGTGCCCGGGCCGTTTGCGATCCGGCTAACCGCGACATCGCCGACGCCAAGCCCCTCGCCAGCGACCCGATCGCCAGGTCGACCTGCTTCGATTCATTGGCAAAGATAGCTGTTGTAGGGCCCGTGCATTTCGCGCCGGTCCTTTAAATTGACGCGCGTATATCTTGTCGCACCTTCCCGGGTTCTCGTCGGGTAAATCGCCGTGAGACCTTCGAATTTTACCGTTCGCTCCATCTGCCGGGGCTCGCGGCCGTTCAACGTCAACGTCGCATATTCGACGCCGTCGCGACCAAGCGAGATTTCTTCGGTTCCGCGGGGCCAGGTTCGGCGCCACTTGCGGCCGGGATCGATCCAGCAGCTCTCGATATAATATGTGTTGGGATTGTCGTCCCACTGGCGGGCAATGGAATAGCCTATCCCCTGGGCGAAGAACATCTGGTGCAGGTCGCCCGGGGCTTCTGAAAAGCTCAACTTGTAGGGACGCGATCCATCGACCCCGCTGACGCCGACCAGGAATGGTTCCGTCAACGGCAACACTGCTTCAAGTTCAATCTTTCCCTTGCCGCTTGAGTACAGCATTTCCTCGCCATCCGGCGTGTACAGGGTGAGCACGGCTTGGCTCGGGCTTTCCAGCGTGAAGCTGACGCGGCTGCCGAGACTTCCAATGAACCGGTATATATCGACCTGCTCGCCGTTGCCGGCGCTACCGGTCACTGGAGTCCCGGCCTCGATCAGCCTGGCGGCCGGGGCCTGGGCAGCCACCGGCCCGGCCAGCGCCATTGTGGCGATGGCCATGATGGATCGCCGACCGGCGCGCGACGTGAGTGCGGTGAGGCACGCGGCAAAAAGTCCAACCCTCATTGCGCGCAAGCCCCCTTCTCGCCCTTCACCGATGGACGGTGGCAATAGGATTTGCGCCTTTCCTCGAGCATTTTCTCCAATCGAGCCTTCATCTCGGCATTTGCTTTCGCGGCCTCTGCGGCGACCTTGGCCTTGTGCGCGGCGCGCTCGCGCACCTGTTCGAGCCGGGCCTCCTCATCACTCGCACGCTGCCTGGATGCCGCGAGGCTGTTGCCTGGCGTTCGGTCCCCGTCCGACCCGCTGCCCGATCCAATAATGATGCCTGACTTTGGGCGCGTGCTGCTTTCACCGCCGTCGACCGCCTGCGGCCGTCCACCGGTCCAGCCTGTCTGCTGGTATGTCCAGTGCGAC
>CAZQLI010000045.1:2014-6913 GCA_964594145.1 uncultured Sphingomonas sp.
CTTCGCCTCGCGAAGCGAGTTCGCGGATGAGCAATCACTCCCCCGGATTCCAGGATCGAGCGAGGTCCTGACGTAATGATCAAATTCATTGCGGAAGGGCCCGTCACGAAAGGCCAGATAGGCTTCGGTGCCTTCCTCGATTTCTACGATGCCAGACAGATATACGATATATTTGTCGCCACCGAGGAATCGTGAAACCGAGCACCATGCATAGCGTGACGCTTGCGCCTGGCTCGAGAAGGCGAGCAACGAGGCGGCCAGCAATATCTTGATACGCAACGACATCCCCCCGACGCTACATGAGGGATTGAACCTAACTTTACCGGATTGGCCCGTGCAACCTCTTAATGGTCATCGCCGGTCCACAAGCGAGGCCGGAGAATCCGGTGTTCGATGGTTTGCTCGCGCGAAGTTCCGGTTCAGGGCGCGAAGCGCTTGGCCTTGGCCTCGGCGAGGATCAGCGCGAAATCCTGGTCGTCGTCGGTCCACTCGGCAACGGGCGTCCACCCGCCTGCAAGCAGCAGCAGCCTTGCGCCCCGCGGCCCATATTTATGGCTGTTCTCGGTGTGGATCGACTGCCCTGCCTTGAACTCGAACCTCCTGCCCTCGATCGTGAAGCTGACGTCCCGCTGTGCAACGAGGTGCATCTCGATCCGCCCGAGCATGTCGTTCCAGAGCGCATGGTGGCGAAATGCCTCGATCGGGATATCGGCGTCGAGCTCCCGGTTTATCCGCCGGATGAGGTTGAGGTTGAACTCGGCCGTGATCCCTTCCGGGTCGTCATAGGCAGCGATCAGCCGCTCGATGCCCTTCACCCGGTCCATGCCGATCAGGAGCCTTGAGCCGGTCCCGAGGATCGAGCGGAAATGGCGGAGAAGGTCGGTCGCTGTGCGCGGCACGAAATTGCCGATCGTCGAGCCAGGGAAGAAGCCAAGCCTGGAAAGCCCGTCGATCTCGTCCGGCAGAGTTACTTCGCCGGTAAAGTCGGCCTCGACCGGGTGAACGGCAATATCCGGAAAGTCGGCGTCGACGACGCCCGCGCTCTCGCGCAAATAGTCGCCGCTGATGTCTATCGGCACATAGGCGGCCGGCCTTGCCTCGCGAAGCAGGATGGGCGTCTTGGTGGCGCTTCCCGCTCCGAACTCGATCACGGCGCTCGCCTTCGGGATCAGCTTTGCGATCTCGGCAATCTTCTCCTCGAGAAGGCGGGTCTCGACCCGGGTCGGGTAATAGGCCGGGAGCCTCGTGATCTCGTCGAACAGCTCCGATCCACGCCGGTCATAAAGCCAGCGCGCCGGGATAGCCGGGATCGGCTCGGCAAGGCCGTTGATGACGTCGGCGCGGAACGCCGGGTCGACTGTCTCAAGCGTCCCGAGCAAGGCGCACTCCCGTATATTGCCAGCGCGCTGCCGGCGGAAAGAAATTGCGATAGCTGGCGCGCGAATGGCCTCTCGGCGTCGCGCAGCTGGCACCCTTCAGCACCATCTGCCCGCTCATGAACTTGCCATTATATTCGCCGACCGTCCCTTCCTCGGGCCTGAAGCCGGGGTAGGGGAGATAGGCTGACGACGTCCATTGCCAGACATCGCCAAATGGCCCTCCGCCCGCGCGCGGGATGACGGCCCCCGCCTCGTCCAGCTGGTGCCCAAGGGCCGGATCCGCCGACGAGAAGGCGCTTTCCCACTCGGTCTCGGTCGGGAGCCTCGCGCCAGCCCAGCGGGCATAGGCATCCGCCTCATAATGGCTGATGTTGGACACCGGCGCTGCCCAGGCAATGTCGCGGCGTCCTGCAAGCGTGAAATGACTGCCATCGCCATTCCAGTAGAGCGGCCGCTCGATCCCTTCGCGCCGGACCCAGTCCCAGCCTTCGCTCAGCCAGAGCTTCGGGTCCCTGTAGCCGCCGTCCTCGATGAAGGCCTTCCATTCGCCGTTGGTGACGCAGCGATTGGCGATGCGATGGGGATGGAGAAGCGCCTGGTGGCGTGGCCGTTCGCAGTCGAACGCAAAGCCCGGGCCGGCGCCGATCTCGACCAGTCCCTCGAGACCGTCGATCCAGCCGAGCGGCTCGGTCGAATGGCAGGGGGAAGGATCGAGCGGGGCGTAGGCCGGCTCGAGCGGGTTCTCGGCAAAAGTTGCCAGTATGTCGGTAAGGAACAGCTCCTGGTGCTGCTGCTCGTGCTGGATCCCGAGCTTCACCAGGGAAAGTGCCTCGGGTGGAAGAGACGGCAGCGCGCGTTCGAGCGCCGCGTCGACTTCGGCGCGCCACGCCATGATCTCGTCGAGCCCCGGCCTGCTCAGCATTCCGCGCCTCGGCCGGGCATGCCGCTCGCCTTCGCCCTCGTAATAGCTGTTGAAGAGATAGGGCCATCGCTCGTCGTGGATCTCGTAGCCCGGGAGATGGTCGCGAAGGACGAAGGTCTCGAAGAACCAGCTGGTGTGGGCAAGGTGCCACTTGGCCGGCGAGGCGTCGGGATGGGGCTGGATGGTCGCGTCGGCGTCGGAAAGCGGAGCCGCAAGCTCCCGGGTCAGCGCGCGCGTCTGCGCCAGCTGCTGCCACAACCGATCCTTACCTGCTTCGCCAGACCGCGCCATCAGACCTCCCGCGGGAGAGGATATCGTTCTCGACCCGTACCGTTTCAACTAAGAGCCACGTGTTGCTCCAGGCTGCCACAGTACGTCACCCGTTCCTGCGGCGGCGAGGTGCCGTGCCGAGACGAACAGATGATCCGACAATCGGTTCAGATAGGCGAGCGCGTCGACATTGACCGGCGTGCTCTCGTGGAGCGCCACCGCCGCCCGTTCGGCGCGGCGGGTCACAGCCCTTGCCTGGTGAAGCAGCGCAACCGCCATCGACCCGCCCGGGAGGATGAAGCTGGTGAGCGGGCCAAGCGACGCGTTCATCGCGTCTATCTCTTCCTCGAGCCGTTCCACCTGCCGGCCGATGATCCTCAGCGCATGTTCCTCGAAATCGGTGCCGAACGGGGTCGCGAGATCCGCCCCCAGGTCGAACATCTCGTTCTGGATCCTGCCCAGCCGCTCGGAATGTTCGCCGGGCTCCAGCGCGGCGATGGCGATGCCGATCGCGCAATTGGCTTCGTCGACCTCGCCGATCGCGATCATCCTTGGCGAGGACTTGGAAATGCGGCTCCCGTCGACGAGGCCGGTCGAGCCGCCGTCGCCCTTGCGGGTGTAGATCTTGTTCAGCTTGACCAGGTCTAGCTCCGGCCGCCGCCGGCGATCAGCAGGATGATGACGGCGATGACAATGGCGATGCCCTGGAAGAGCACCCGCTTTTGCATATAGCCCTGCTGGACTTCGCCGCTGACGTCCTTGCCGTTGGCCATCGCGATGACGCCGCGCACAAGCACATAGGCCACTGCGGCCATCGCGACCAGGAGAAGGATGAATAGGATGCTGTTCATCGGGCCGCTCTACGCCTCGGCCAGCCGGAATCCTAGGGGAAGTTGGCCCTCCAGCAGCTGGCTTGCGAGGCTTTTCCCGTCGACGCCGCTGTTCCTCAGCGCCTCGAGGGTCGGCGCGAGGTCGCGCTTGGCGAGCCTCCGGCCATCCTCGTGCGTCACCAGCGGGTGGTGAAGATAGGCTGGCTCGGGAAGCCCCAGCAGCAGTTGCAGGAGCCGCTGGATCGGGGTCGAGGAGGCAAGGTCGGCGCCCCGTACGACCAGCGAGACGCCGGATGCCGCGTCATCCACCACGCAGGCGAGGTGATAGGAGGAAGGCGCGTCCTTCCGGGCAAGGATTGCATCGTCGATGTCGCCGCGCCCGGCCGCACATATTTCGCCGCCTTCCTCCGTCCAGCCTGGCAGCCCGACGAGACCGATCGCCTTTCCAGCATCGAGTCGCCAGCTGTGAGGGGTGGTCGCACGGCGTTCGGGATCATCGGCGAGGCCCCGGCAGGTCCCCGGATAATGACCGTGAGGCTGGCCGTGGGGCGCGCTCATCGCCCCGGCAATGTCGGACCTGGTGCAAAAACAGGCATAGACCAGCCCCTGCCGGCGCAATTCGTCCAGTGCGCCGGCATAGACATGGCTCCGCTCTGACTGGACGAGCACCTCGCCGGCATGATCGAGCCCGAGCCAGGCGAGGTCCTCGAAAATTGCCTCGACATGCTCCGGGCGGCAGCGCCCCTGGTCGAGGTCCTCGATGCGCAGCCGGAAGCTGCCGCCGGACGAGCGGGCCCGGTGATGGCCGATCACCGCCGAATAGGCGTGGCCGAGGTGGAGCCTTCCCGAAGGCGATGGCGCGAAACGTGTGACCTTCAGGACTCACTCCATGCTAAAGGCGACCGCGGCGAGGTTGACGGTGATTCGCCACATATGTTGTCATGCCATCGTCACCCCGGGTTGGCATCCGGGGTCGCAGACGGAAAGACGGGTCTTCATCAGGCCGCCGGTCTCCCGCCAAGGTCCCGGTTCGCCTGGCAAGCATCGGGGTGGTGCGACGAGGCCGGAGGATGGCGCTGTTCGAAGGCTCATGATGGAGTCCGACGAACGCATGGAAAGCGCTGTCTTGTGAACCAGGCCGATCTTCTTCGCCATCCGGACAATTGTCCTGCACTGGTGCTAAACGCCGATTATACGCCGCTCAGCTATTACCCGCTGTCGCTGTGGCCGTGGCAGACCGCGATCAAGGCGATGTTCCTCGAGAGAGTCGATGTCGTCGCCCATTATGACCGGGAGGTGCATAGCCCGTCGGCCTCGCTCAAGCTGCCGTCGGTCATTGCGCTTCGCCAATATGTCCGCCCCAACGAATATCCGGCGTTCACCCGGTTCAACCTGTTTCTGCGCGACCGCTTCCGCTGCGTCTATTGCGGTTCGGGCCGCGAACTCACGTTCGATCATGTCGTCCCGCGCTCCCAGGGCGGGAAGACCAGCTGGGAGA
>CAZQLI010000045.1:6923-11224 GCA_964594145.1 uncultured Sphingomonas sp.
CACCGCCTGCGCGCCCTGCAACCTGCGCAAGGGCGGGAGGACCCCGCGCGAGGCGGGAATGCACATCGAGCGGGGGCCGATCCGGCCAACCAGCTGGCAGCTCCAGGACCATGGCAAGAGCTTCCCGCCAAATTATCTCCACCAGAGCTGGCGGGATTATCTTTACTGGGACGTCGAGCTGGAATCTTAAGCAGCTTCGTTAACCTTTTCTGTTCATGATTGCGTGGATGAGCGTTCCAGAGGCCCCTCTATCAAACCATGGCGACGGCCCCGCCCGGCTGCTGATCATCGAGCCTAACCGGAGCGGCCTCCAGGCCCTCGCCAAGCGGCTTGGGGAAGCGGGCTACCGGGTGATCGGCTGCGAGCATGGCGCGAGCGCACTCGCCGAGATGCTGCGAGCACCGGTCGATCTCGTCCTCGCCGAGCTCCGGATGGCGCCGGTGAGCGGGCTCGAACTCACCCGCCGGATCCGCGACGACGTGATGATGAAAGATACGCCTGTCGTCCTCATCACCGGGCGGACCGACCGCTCGGGAGCGGTCGACGGCTTTGCGGCGGGCGCCGACGACGTGGTCGCCAAGCCCTTCCATTTCGAGGTGCTGGCGGCGCGCATCCGGCAGCGGATCGAGAAGGCCCGCTCGGTGCGGGAGCTGCGCGCCGACAATGCCAATCTCGATGCAAGGGTGGTCAGCCGCTCGATCGAGCTTGGCGAGATGAAGGCAGCGCTTCGCGAGGCCGAGGCCGAGCGCGAGCGCTTAAGACAGCTGGTCTATCGTCCCTAATTGTCGCCTCGGAAAAATCGCCTCGCTCGGCCAGCTCCGTCCTGGCGGAGCTGCTCTCTACGGCGCCATCGGGTGGGGAAGGACCCGATGGATGCTCTGGAGCTCCAGCGCGGGTTTGCCCGGCGCAAGAAGACGGCATGGACGGGAAAATCGATAAAAGGCTTTTGGGTTCGAAGCATCGGGCGCGCTTGAACCTGCTGCCGCATTCGCGAGTTGCGGCACCATGGAAACGATCGCCTCCCTTGCCGCGCCCGTCGCAACGACCCTCGCGGCCCTGATCGTTGCGTCCAACCTTGGCGCGCGGCTCACCGGTTTCGGGTTCATCATTTTCACCGTCGGGTCGGTTTGCTGGGCGGCCATCGGCGTGGCGACGGACCAGCCCAACCTTCTCTGGCAGAACCTCGTCCTCACCGCGCTGAACCTCTTCGGCGTTTGGCGCTGGCTCGGCTGGCAGGCCAGGATCGAGGAGGGGGGAGAGAGCGCGGCGAAGGATAGCCAGGACGAGCCCGGCGAAACCCTGTTTCCGGTTTCGCTGTTGGCAAAGGCTCCCGTTTTGTCGCGCGACGGAGTCGAGGTTGGCCGAACCGTCGATGCAATGGCCGGCTGCACGAGCGGGCGCATCTCCTATGTCGTGGTCGCAGAGGGCGGGGTCGCGGGGGTCGGCCAGACGCTGAGGCGCTTGGCCTGGAGCGGCTGCCTGGTCGAGGATGGCCGCGTCAGGGCGCCGATAGAAGAGTCAGATCTCTGCCGCTTCCAGCCGCTCGAGCCGGACCATTGGCCAGCCCGTTAATGGGCGCGCGGGGAAATCGAAGGACCGGGAGAAGGGTCCCTCGGAGGAGCATTTCGCGGCTAGATAAGCGACAGCGGCCCGTCCCCATTATTGGAAAGGGCGCCAGTGCGCAGTTCCACCGGCCGCGACAAATGGCAGGTCTGATGCGTCAGCGGCTTTGGAGATATTGCTCGATCTTCGCTTTGAGGTCCTCGCGCTCGAGCGCGATGGCGAGGTTGGCAAGGACAAAGCCGGCCTTGTCGCCGCAGTCGTGGCGGACGGCGTCGACCTTCAGCGCGTGGAACGGCTGGCTGCCGATCAACCCGGCCATGCCGTCGGTGAGCTGGATTTCGCCGCCGGCGCCACGTTCGCCCCGCTCGAGGATCGTCATCACCTCCGGCTGGAGGATGTAGCGTCCGACGACTCCGAGCCGCGACGGTGCTTCCGCAGGGCTGGGCTTTTCGACCAGCCCCAGTACCTCGGTAGCACTCCCCCGGGTCTCGCCCGGGGTGATGATCCCGTAGCTTGCCGTCTTTTCCGCCGGGACTTCCTGGGCGCAGACGATATTGCCGCCGAGGTCAGCATAGGCATCGATCATCTGCTTCAGCGCGCCGGGTGACCCGACCATGAGATCGTCGGGGAGAAGCACCGCGAAGGGCTCGCTCCCGACGATATGGCGCGCGCACCAGACCGCGTGGCCGAGGCCGAGCGGCCGCTGCTGGCGGACCGAGACGATCTCGCCCCAGTCGGCCCGGGCAGGGTCGAGCGGCTCAAGGCTCTTGCCGGCCTTTTCCATCACCGCTTCGAGCTCGAAGCTCATGTCGAAATAGTCGACCAGGCTCGACTTGCCGCGCCCGGTGACAAAGATCATCTGCTCGATCCCGGCTTCCCGCGCCTCATCGACCGCATATTGGATGAGTGGCCGGTCGACGATCGTCAGCATCTCCTTGGGCATGGTCTTGGTTGCCGGGAGCAGCCGGGTGCCAAGGCCGGCGACCGGGAAGATCGCCTTTCGGACGGGCTTATGGGTCATCGGCGGTCCGGCTCCTGGTTGTCGGGCCCTGTCGTGTCCGGCGTCGTCGGCTCGTTAAGTGCCGGCTCGCTCAGCGCTTCTCCTCCGGGCGGCGGCAGGTCGAACCGGTCAGGCTCGCGAACATCGCCGCGCTTGTTGAGCTCGTCGAACCGGTCGGGATTGGCCATCGGCGGAAGCGCCAGAAGCTCCTCGGCGGTAAGCGGCCTGCTGGCAAGGGCCGGCTTTTGCGGCAGGCTCCTTCCTGCCTGTGGCTGGAGGTCCGCCACCCGGCCGCAGGAGGCCAGGGTGAGCGAGGCGACGATGACCGCAATCGCTCTTTTCATCGCTTCTCCCGTCCCCTCACGTCGGCGCGTGCGCGCTCAATCGCCTCCACTACCCGCTCGGGTGCCGTCCCGCCAGCCGAACGGCGCGAGGCAACCGACTGCTCGAGCGAGAGGCGCGGCAGGGCGCGCTCGTCGATCCTCGGATCGATCGCCTTCAATTCCTCGAGCGTCAATTGCTCGAGCGACTTGCCGCCCGCTTCGGCCGCAGCCACCGCCCGGCCGGCGATATGGTGCGCATCGCGGAACGGGACCTTGAGTTCGCTCACCAGCCAGTCGGCAAGGTCGGTTGCGGTGGCGTGTCCCGCGGCTGCAGCCGCCCTCATCCGCTCGGGCACGAACTCGAGGTCGGCCATCATCCCGGTCATCGCCGCGAGGCTGAGCTCGACAAGATCATGGGCATCGAACAGCAGGGGCTTGTCGTCCTGGAGATCCTTTGCGTAGGCGAGCGGAAGGCCTTTCAGCAGCACCAGCATCCCGACAAGGTCGCCGATCACCCGCGCCGAGTGGCCGCGCACCAGCTCGGCTGCGTCGGGATTGCGCTTGTTGGGCATGATCGAGGAACCGGTCGACCAGGCATCGGGAAGCCTGACGAAGCCGAATGGCTGCGATGCCCAGAGGATGATTTCCTCGGCGAGCCGCGAGAGGTGGACCGAAAGCAGCGCCGCGGCGTGGAGATAATCAACGACGAAGTCCCGGTCGCTTACCGCATCGAGGCTGTTGGCGGCAGGACGGTCAAAGCCGAGTGCCGCCGCGGTCTGGTCGCGGTCGATCGGAAAGCCCGTTCCGGCAAGGGCAGCACAGCCGAGCGGCGACTGGTTGAGCCTGTTGCGGGCATCGCTGAACCGGCTGCGGTCGCGCACCAGCATCTCGCGATAGGCCATGAGGTGGTGGCCGAGCGTTACCGGCTGTCCTGACTGGAGGTGGGTAAAGCCGGGCATGATGGTCGAAGAATGCTGCCCGGCGCGCTCGAGAAGCACCGTTTCCAGCGCATCAATGCCATCGATGACCTGGTCGATCGAACTGCGAACGAACAGCCGGAAGTCGGTAGCCACCTGGTCGTTTCGCGAGCGGGCGGTGTGGAGCCGGCCGGCCCTGTCGCCGATCAGCTGCTTCAGCCGGTGCTCGACATGCATGTGGATGTCCTCGAGGGCCGGGTCCTCGACAAGCTTTCCTGCCTCATATTCGGCGGCAACCTCGACGAGCCCCTCGTCGATCGCCCGGCCATCCTCCTTCGAGATGATGCCCTGGCTTGACAGCATGGCGGCATGGGCCCGACTAGCCTCAATGTCTTCGCGCCACAGCCGCTTGTCGACAGAGATGGAGGCATTTATCTCGCGCATCACTGCGGCCGGGCCGGCGCCAAAGCGCCCGCCCCACATCTGATTGGAGTTGCC
>CAZQLI010000046.1:0-8397 GCA_964594145.1 uncultured Sphingomonas sp.
ACCGAGCAGGTCGCCAAGGACATCGACCAGGTCGAACAGGGATTTGGAAGGTTCGGCGAGCAGATCGCCGAGTTCACCCGCAAGACCAAGGAGTTCGTCGCGCACTTGGCGGCGTAACCGCGCCCCGCTAGTCGGGGCAGATGAACATCCTCCTTACCGGGGCAAGCCGCGGAATCGGCTCCGCCACCCTCGAGCACCTCGTCTCGAGCGGTCACCGCGTCGCGGGTCATTCGACCCGCGGCGGCGATGGCCTTATCGCCGGGGATCTTGCCGACCCGGCGTCAGCAGGGACGGTGTGGGGTGAGGCCCTCGAGCGCCTCGACGGGCGGATCGACGTGCTGGTCAACAACGCCGGCATCTACGAAGCGGTCGGGACCGATGCCCCCGACGGGGAGTGGCAGGCCAGCTGGCGCAGGACCCTCGCGGTCAATCTCGAGAGCCCGGCAACGCTTTGCCGCCTTGCCGTCAATCATTTCCTGTCCCGCGGCGGCGGACGGATCGTCAACGTCGCGAGCCGGGCCGCCTTCCGCGGCGACAGCCCCCGGCACTGGCATTATGCAGCGTCCAAGGCAGGGCTGGTCGCGATGACAAAGAGCATCGCGAGGGCCTATGCCGCCGAACATGTCTACGCCTTCGCGGTCGCGCCAGGCTTCACCGCCTCGGAGATGACCGCGGAATATCTTGAGAGCCGTGGCGGCGAGGCGATCATCGCCGACATCCCGCTTGGCCGGGTAACCAGTGCAGCCGAGGTTGCCGAGGCGATTCGCTGGCTCGCCACCGACGCCCCTGCAGCATCCACCGGCTCTGTCATCGACCTCAACGGGGCAAGCTATGTTCGCTAATTTCATCCTCCCTGCGTTCGCCGCCCTGGCGATGCAGACGCCGATCATCACCATCCCGCTCCAGAAGACGCCGCGGCAGATCGAGCGGCCGGTAGCACCAATCGAGACCGCGGGGCCGGCCTGGGCAGGCGCCTGCAAGGACTGGGACGACTGGGACAAGCCGGCACCGCCGGTCCGGATCCATGCCAACACCTACCTTGTCGGGACATGCGGTATCAGTGCCATTCTCATTACCGGCAACAAGGGGCACATCCTGATCGACGCCGGGACCGAGAAGGGAGCGGACCATATCGCCGCCAATGTCGAAAAGCTTGGCTTTCGACTGCGTGACGTGAAGATCCTTCTCCACAGTCATGAGCATCATGACCATGTCGGGGGCATGGCGCGCCTCCAGCAGCTTACCGGCGCCCAGCTCTTTGCCTCGGCCAACGCAGCAGCCGTGTTCGAGACAGGGACTGCCGGGGCTGGCGATCCCCAGGCGGGGATGCATCCGCCTTTCCCTGCCGTCCGCGCCAACCGCATCGTCAGGGACGGGGAGGTCGTCCGCCTCGGCGACCTCGCGCTGACCGCCGTTGAAACCAGGGGCCATACCCATGGTGCGCTCAGCTGGAAGTGGGTCAGCTGCGAGGGCGCGATCTGCCGGGCGATGGTTTATGCCGACAGCCTCTCGCCGGTGAGCCGCGACGATTACAGGTTCGCCGACCACCCGGGCGCGCTCGCGGCATTTCGCGACAGCATCCAGCGGGTGGCCAGGCTGGACTGCGAGATATTGCTGACCCCTCACCCTTCCGCGAGCAACATGCGCGACCGCATGACCGGAAAGGCTCCATTGTTCGATACCAAGGGCTGCAGCAACTATGCGGCGGGGCTCGACAAGCGACTGGACGAGCGGCTCGCCAGGGAAGCGGCCGAGTGAGCTGGAGGGTTACGCTTCGCTGCAGCCGCGCCGAGGCTGAGGCGCTTCCGCAGCACGAGGAGCTGTTCGCCCTTTCCGATGACCCGCCGGTAATCGTCGCCGATGAGCCCGACCCGCACCAGCCGGATGACTGGCGCATCCATGCCTATTTCCCTGGCCAGCCCAGCAGCGACCAGCTCGACCTGCTTCGCCGCCTGGCGGAGGGCGCCGAGCCCGAGGTCGAACAGCTCGAGGATACGACCGACTGGGTCACGCGCAGCCAGGCCGGCCTCGAGCCGATCCGGGCGGGCCGTTTTTTCGTCCATACGCCGATGCATTATGCGGACAGGCCCGAAGGTCTGACCAGTTTCGAGATCGACGCCGGGCTCGCCTTCGGGACCGGCCAGCACGACACGACCGCGGGGTGCCTTGCAGCGCTTGACCGGCTCGAGGCGGAAGGCCGGCGCTATGCCAATATCGCCGACATCGGCACCGGAACCGGCCTACTTGCCTTCGCCGCACTCTCGCTCTGGCCCGATGCGCGCGCCATCGCCACCGACATCGACGAGATTGCAGTGAAGGTCAGCGAGGAAAATGCTGCGATCAACGGCATCCGCCTTGGCCACGGGGCAGGAGAGCTGCTGCTGGCAGTGGCCGACGGCATGGACCATCCGCTGATCCGGGCCCGCGCGCCCTACGATCTCCTCATCGCCAATATCCTCGCCGGTCCGCTGATCGAGCTGGCGCCGGCGTTCGCTGCATCCGTCGCGCCCGGCTCGACCCTGATCCTTGCCGGCCTTCTCGATACGCAGGCCGATGCCGTCATCGACGCCTATGCCGCGCACGGCGTGGAGCTGGCGAGCCGCGGCAAGGGCGAATGGTCCGTGCTGGTGCTCGAAGCGACCAACTGACCCGGGCGAGGGGTCGCGGTCCCGGCCGGCGGTCAGGCCGAAGCAGCCCTTGAGCCCCGGCGCGCCAGGACCATCGCGCCGATGATGCACGCGGCGAAGAGCGCTCCTTCCATCACCCCGGTAACGAGCTGGGTTGCAGCGCCGAAGCCTTCTTCCCCGAACAGGGGGCCGAGCTGGTCCAGCCGGAGGCGGGAGCCCGGGAATTGCCGGGCGAGGAGGTCGAGGCTTCCGGCCATCAGTCGCCCGCCGGAAAAAATCGCCGCTGCACCGGCGAGCCCGCCGATCAGCGCCGCGAGGACGAGGGCCCGGCGAAGGGAGAATCTCGGCGCAAGCCAGGAGGCAAGGCCGATCGAGGCCCCGAGGATAAGGCCTTCGGGCGCGCCGGTAATGTCGCCGGGCGAGCGCCCCAACAGCAGGTTGAAGGCGTCCAGGCCGAGCAGCTTGACGCCGCCGCCGACCACCATCCCGCCGATCCCGCCGCCGACGATGCTCCAGAGCCAGGGACGCCCCCCGGCGAGAGTGGAGAGGGCAATGCCGAAACTCACCCCCGCCGCGCCGATGAGCGCGACCAGCACCGAAAGGCTGGTGAGCACGAGCAGGACCGAGACTGCTCCCATCCCGGGCGCCAATGGCTGCGATGCGCCGGCGAATCCGTAGAAGAGCCCGCCAACCAGGCCGGCCCAGCCACCGCCGATCGTCCCTGCCACGCCAAGCTGCAGCAGGCGCCTCCAGTCATGGGCCGCAGCTCGCGAAATTGCCGGCCCATCGCCAGCAGGCATGATGAACCGGTAGCCATGCTTCGGGACCGTCTCGATGAAGCGCGGGTTGGACGCATCGTCGCCGAGACGCTGGCGGAGCGTCCTGATGCACTGGGTGAGCGCCTCGTCGGTAACCGGGACGCCGCTCCATACCTCCTCGAGAAAGCGGTCCTTGCTGACCAGCCGCCCCTGCTCGCGAAGCAGCAGCGCAAGCACGTCGAGGTAACGGCTGTTCAGTTCGACCGGCTGGCCCTCGCGCCACAGCCGGCGCTCGGCGGGGTCGAGCAGGAAAGGTCCGAAACGATAGCGCGCTGCGTCCATTATTCAGCAAAGCCTCATCACTTGCTCATGACCTTCATGGGCACCCCGGCGCATTCATCCGAGCCTCAACCATGCAAGGAGGCAAGGCAATGGCAAATTCAAAAGCGGAAGGAACCAGGCAAGGGAGCCCGTGGCGGATCATCGGCTGGTCCCTGGCCGGGCTCGTCTTGCTGATCCCGCTGGTGGCAATGCAGTTTACCAAGGAAGTCCAGTGGACAGTGGGCGACTTCATGTTCGCGGCCTTCCTTATCGGCCTGGTTGGAACCGCCTTCGAGCTCGCGGTCCGCGCGTCGGCCAGGGGCACTTATCGTGGCGGGGCGGCCGCTGCCCTTGCGGCGGGCTTTCTGACTGTCTGGGTGAATGGCGCGGTCGGGATGGTCGGCAGCGAAGACAATTTCTACAATCTCCTGTTCCTCGGCGTTATCCTGGTCGCACTTGCCGGCTCGATCCTGGCGCGCTTCCGCCCGAGAGGCATGTCGCTCGCGATGTTCACTGCCGCCGGGTTGCAGGCGGCTCTTGGCGTCGCGGGCATGGCAACCGATGTTCGTGGCGGCATTTTCGCGACGCTGTTTGCGGGGCTGTGGCTGCTCGCCGCGGCCCTGCTCAGCCAAGCCGCGCGGGACGACCAGGCCTAGTCAGCCCGTTGAACCAGGCTGCCCGGCCGGCGCGCCGGGCGCCGCCACAGCTGCAATGACCGGATCGCGTCGGGAACCTGCCCATCTTCCTCGGGCCGGGACAATATCCGTTCGATCATCCGCCACCTGCGGCTGACGGATCCCTTGCGCCAGACGTCGGTCATCCACATCCGGCCCGACCAGTTGTAGCCGTCGATGGTTGCGTCAAGGTCGACCTGGGTGGCAAAAATGGCGAGCGGACCATGGCGCCGGGCATAGAGATCGCCAAAGCGATAGGAATTGCAGGCAAAGCTGCCGGTCGCTGCGTGGAGCCAGCTGCTGGCATCGAGCAGCACGCTCGGCCTGGACCCTATCACCATCCGGAACCGGCGGGAGGTCAGTGCCTTCAGCGTGCGCGCGTCGCCGGTTGCCCATGCCCGCATCCAGCGATTTTCGAGCGTCTCAATGATCGGAAGAATGTCGGCCATATGCGTTCAGGCAGTAAAGCCGATGCTTCAACTTTCAAGTTCAATGCTAGGCCGATGAGACGATCCTGGCCCATTCGGCTTCGCCAATCACCCGGATGCCCAGCTCCTCCGCCTTCTTGAGCTTCGATCCGGCGCCAGGGCCTGCAACGACAAGGTCGGTCCTGGCGCTGACCGACCCGGCCGCACGCGCGCCAAGCCGCTCGGCCTGCGCCTTGGCCTCGTCCCGGCTCATTGTCTCGAGGCTGCCTGTGAAAACGATGGTCTTGCCGGTCCACTCGGTCTCGCGCGCGGTGGAGACGAAGGCGGAAGGTTTCGCCAGTTCGAGCAGCTCGGCCAATTCCTGGCGATTGTGCGGCTCGTGGAAGAAATCCACGATCGCCTCCGCCACGACCCCGCCAACCCCTTCGACGGCAGACAGGTCGGCGATTGCCGTCTCGCCTGTCGCGACCCGCTCCAGCTCCTCGATGGTCCCGAAACATTTCATGAGGTCCTTCGCCGTGACCGCACCGACATGGCGGATGCCCAGGCCGAAGAGGAAACGGGCCGGGTCGAAGCCGACCCGGGCCTCGATTGCCTCGAGCAGCTTCTCGACCGACTTCAACTGCCATCCCTCCCGGCCGATCAGCTCGTCGCGATGTTCCTTCAGCCGGAATATATCCGCCGGGCCCTTCAGCCATCCCAGTTCGACGAACTCGATGATGCTCTTCTCGCCGAGGCCATCGATGTCCATCGCGCCGCGGGACACGAAATGCTTGAGGCGTTCGATGCGCTGCGCAGGGCAGATGAGGCCCCCGGTGCAGCGGACGTCCACCTCGCCTTCCTCGGCGACTGCCTCGGAATTGCACATCGGGCAGTGGTCCGGGAAAACATAGGGCGGCCGCTGCTCGCCCCGGGTCAGGTTCTCGACCACCTGGGGGATGACGTCCCCGGCCCTCTGGATCCGGACCCGGTCGCCGACCCTGAGGCCAAGGCGGCTGATCTCGTCGCGGTTATGCAGGGTGACATTGCTGACGATGACGCCGCCGACGCCAACCGGCTTCAGCCTGCCGACCGGGGTCAGCTTTCCGGTCCGGCCGACCTGGATATCGATCGCCTCGAGCGTCGTTTCCGCCTTTTCCGCAGGGAATTTGTGAGCAAGTCCCCAGCGCGGGGAGCGTGACACTGCGCCGAGCCGCTCCTGCCAGTCGAGCCGGTCAACCTTGTAGACGACGCCGTCGATGTCGAGCGGCAGGTCGGCGCGCTCCTGCTCGATCCTGGCATAGTGAAGGAGCGCCTCTTCGAGGGTCTCGCAGCGTCGGAGAAGGTCGCTGACCGGAAAGCCAAGACCTGCGAGCCGTTCCATCGCGCCCGCCTGGGTCGCCGCCAGCGGCTCGCTGAGCTCGCCCCAGCCATGCGCGAGGAAGCGGAGCGGCCGGGCGGCCGTCACCGACGGGTCCTTCTGCCTCAGCGAGCCGGCTGCAGCGTTCCGCGGATTGGCGAATATCTTGCCGCCCGCCGCCTCCTGGCGTTCGTTTAACGCTGCAAAATCGGCCTTCGACATATAGACTTCGCCGCGGACCTCGAGGACCAAGGGCGCACCCTCCAGGTGCCGGGGGATGTCGCTGATGGTAAGCGCGTTCAAAGTGACGTCCTCGCCGATACTCCCGTCGCCGCGGGTCGCAGCCAGCTTGAGCCCGCCATTTTCATAGCGGAGCGAGCAGCTCAGCCCGTCGATCTTTGGCTCAGCGGTGAGGGCCACGGGCTCGCTTTCGGGAAGGTTGAGGAAGCGCCTTATCCTTGCGACGAAGTCACGCGCCTCCTCGGCACTGAAGCCATTGTCGAGGCTCAGCATCGGCCTTGCATGGCGGACCTTGGCCAGCGCTGATGTCGGCGCCGCGCCAAGGCGCCTCGATGGAGAATCCTCCCTGACGAGATCCGGGAACTGCTCCTCGAGTTCCCGGTTCTCCCGGACCAGCGCGTCATAATCGGCGTCCGAGATCTCGGGCGCGTCGAGGTCGTGGTAAAGCCGGTCGTGCCTGGCGATGAGCCTGGCCAGGCGCATCAGCCGGTTGGCGGCCTCGGCTTGGGTCATCTGCGTCATTCCAACTCCGCCAGCAGCGCCGCGATCCGGGTGACGCTGTTCATGTTCCGCGCCGTTCCAGCCTTGACGGCAGGGAGCTTCAGCCTGCTCCGGCCGATGCCCTCGCCATAGCTCACATAGATGAGGCGCTGGCCGAGCGCCAACCGCTCTCCCTTAATGTCCCTGGCCTCGTCGAGCATCTCCTGGACTGGCCTTGCATCGATGAAATGGGCCATGACCCGGCTCGGCTTGTCGTCGGCGAACGGGTTTGCTTCGGCCGCGGCCTTCATTTCCCCGGCGGTCCGGACATGCACCCCGACCGGCCTGCCGAAATGGGCTTCCAGCCTTGCAAGAAGGCATTGCTTCACCTTCTCCTCTGCGAGGGACGAGGTGAACAGGAGATTTCCGCTGTTGATGAAGGTCCGAACGCTTCCGAACCCGCACTCCTCTCCCATCGCCTGGAGACGCTCCTTGGGGAGTTTGCCGGTCCCCGACACGTTCACCGCCCTCACGAGGGCGACATAGGCGGTCATCAGAATAGTTCGGCGAGAAAATTCTGGAGGCTGGCCCAGCTGCGCCGTTCCGCGGCCTCGTCATAGGCAACCCCCTCGATGCCGATCTCGTGGGCCCTGGGATTGGTAAAGCCATGGCCGACATGACCATAGGCATGGATCTGCCAGTCGGCGCCGGCGGCAGTAAGCTCGTTGCCAAGCGCGACCACCGCCTCGGGCGGGACCATCGGGTCATTCCAGCCGTGATAGGCGGCGACCTTCGCCCTGATCGGCTCGGCCGGAAGCCCGCACGGGTCGAACAGCCCGTGGAAACTCGCGACCCCGGCGACGTCGGCGCCGGCCCTTGCGACATCGAGCGCGCACTGCCCGCCAAAACAATAGCCGATCACCGCGATGCGGTCGGGGTCGACCTGCGCAAGACCGCGGCAATGGTCGAGGACCGCCAGCAGCCTTGCGCGCAGGGCGGCACGGTCCGAACGCAGTTCGCCCATCGCCTCGAAGGCCGCGTCCCGGTCGACGCCCGGCGTGAAGCGCCGCCCGAACAGGTCGGCCACGAGGCTGTTATAGCCAAGTCCCGCCAGCCGCCCGGCAAATCCGAGTTCAAGCGGCTGGACGCCCATCACGGTTGGAATGATGAGCATCGTTGGCCGGGGGGTTCCGCTGTCATCGTGAACCAGGACATGGTCCAGCTCCTGGCCGCCATAGTTCTGCAGGGTCGAAATCTGCTCGGTCATGCTGCCTCCAGTAACCGTGCCGCCTGGGCACGGGCCTCGTCGGTAATTGCCGCGCCCGAGAGCATCCGGGCGATTTCTTCCCGCCGCTCCTCGTTTGACAGCTTGCGCACGAGCGTCCGGGTGATTCCAGCCTCGTGCGACTTCTCGATATGATAATGATGTGCGGCCCTCGCCGCGACCTGCGGGCTGTGGGTTACGACGAGGAGCTGCGACCTCGCGGCGAGGCGCGAAAGCCGTTCGCCGATCGCGCTTGCCACTGCCCC
>CAZQLI010000046.1:8407-11151 GCA_964594145.1 uncultured Sphingomonas sp.
CGCGGTCGATCTCGTCGAAGATCATCGTCGCCGCCGTCCCCGCCTCCGCCAGCGCGACCTTGAGCGCGAGGATGAAGCGGGAAAGTTCGCCGCCCGAGGCGATGCGGGTCAGTGCTCCGAAGGGAGCGCCGGGGTTGGTCGACACCTCGAACTCGACGCGGTCGACGCCCGAGGGTCCGGGGTCGGCTGGGCCAAGGCTTGTCCTGAACCTGGCCGAATCCAGCTTGAGCGGGGGCAGTTCGCCGGCCATGGCGGCGTCCAGCCGCTGCGCTGCAGCCCGGCGAGCAGCGCTGAGATCATCAGCAGCGGCGTCGAACCTTTCCCTGGCATCCTTGAGCTCGGCTTCGAGCGCGCTGATCCTTTCGCTCCCGGCTTCGAGCCCGGCCAGCCGTGCCTCCAGCTCCTCTCCCAGCGCCGCGAGGGCGTCGGCCTCGACCCGGTGCTTCCTTGCAAGACCGCGAATGTCGAACAACCGTGTCTCGACCGCCTCCAGCCGCTCGGGTGAGAATGCCAGCGCGTCGGCTGCGCTGGAGATTCTCGTCTCCGCTTCACCGGCCTCGATGAGTGCCCGGTCGAGGCTGGCGAGCGCTTCCGCGAGCAAGGGATGATCGGCCGCGCCGCGCTCGATCCGGCGGGCCGCCGCGCGCAGCTGGGCCAGCGCACCTTCGGACCCGCCGAGCAGCTCGTCGAGGCCGGTCAGCGCCTCCCCGGCCCTGGCTCCTGCCTGCATTGCTGCCCGCTCTTCGGCAAGGCGGGTTTCCTCGCCCGGCTCGGGTGCAAGCGTCGCAATTTCGCTCGCTGCATGTTCCAGCCATTCCCGGTCGCGCTCGGCCTCCTCGGCTGCTGCCCTGGCCTCGTCCAAAGCCCGGCCGATGCGCTCCACCTCCGCATAGGCCCGGGCGACGGGCGCGGTGTCCAGACCGCCAAAGGCATCGAGGAGGGCCCGGTGGCCGCGCGGGTTGAGCAGCCCGCGATCGTCGTGCTGACCGTGGATCTCGACCAGGCCATTGGCAATTTCGCGAAGCAGCGACGCCGGGACTCCTGCCCCGCCGGCAAAAGCCCTGCTGCCGCCGTCGGCGCGAAGCGTCCTTCGAACCAGCAGCGGTTCGCCCTTTTCGGGCTCGATGCCCTGCTCGGCGAGCAGCGCGAGCGCCGGGTGATCGGGCGGCAGCTCGAATTCGGCCGTGACGCTGGCCTGGCCCTGCCCCTGCCGGACGAGCCCGGTATCCGCCCGCGCCCCGAGGGCCAGCCCGAGGCTGTCGAGCAGGATCGATTTCCCGGCGCCGGTCTCGCCGGTCAGAACGCCCAGGCCCGGCTCGAAGTCGAGCTCGAGCCGGTCGATAAGCACCACATCGCGGATCGACAGCTGCCTCAGCATGGGCGGCAGCCGCTCCCGTTTCAGCTCGTCGGCTGGGCTGCGGCCGCCGCGGGAACGTGCCGCTGGATCAGCTCATAGCTGCGACGATACCATTTGCTGCCGGGGTAGTTCCGGCCGAGCACCGCTGCCGCCTTGTGCGCCTCGTCGGGCAATCCAAGGTTGAGATAGGATTCGACCAGCCGCTCGAGCGCCTCGGGAGTGTGGCTGGTGGTCTGATACTTGTCGATCACCGTCCGGAACCGAAGCGTCGACGCAAGCCAGTTGCCCCGCCGCTGGTGGAAACGGCCGATTTCCATTTCCTTGCCGGCCAGGTGGTCGTTGATGAGGTCGAGCTTCAGCCGCGCATCGGTCGCGTAGCGGCTCTGCGGATAACGACGGATGAGCTCGTTGAAACTGTCCGAAGCCTGCTGGGTGATCTTCTGGTCGCGGGTCACATCCTCGATCTGCTGATAATAGCTCATCGCGATGAGATAGCTGGCGTAGGGCGCGTCCTTGTTGCCCGGATGGATCGTCAGGAAACGCTGCGCCGAGCTCACCGCGTCGGGATATTTCTGCGCCATGTAATAGGAAAAGGCACTCATCAGCTGGGCACGGCGGGCCCACACCGAATAGGGATGCTGCCGTTCGACCTCGTCGAAGATCTTGGCAGCCTCGTCATAATTGCCCCGGTCCGAACGCTCCTTGGCAAGGCTGTAGAGGGTGTTGACGTCGCGCGCCACATAGGCGGTGTCGCCCTTCACCTTGTTGCCGGCGCAGCCGGCAACGGGAAGCATGAAAACGGGCAGCAGCAACAGTGCCGCGATACGGGACTTGTTCACCATGTTGACTTCCTAGCGCGGCGTGAAGTTAAGGCCAAGCGGGCTTTCACCAGTCTGAACAATCCTTTTTTCAGGCCCTTGCGGTCGCCTTGTCCTCCAGCTCCTCGCCCCTGAGGAAGCTGTCGGGCTTGAGGCCCAGCCAGACCAGGGACGTGGCCGAAATATAGATGGAAGAATAGGTCCCGATCAGCGTTCCCAGCAGAATCGCGACCGTCAGGCCGAAC
Source organism: uncultured Sphingomonas sp. (assembly GCA_964594145.1). Lineage (GTDB taxonomy): Bacteria > Pseudomonadota > Alphaproteobacteria > Sphingomonadales > Sphingomonadaceae > Sphingomicrobium. The sequence goes on from CAZQLI010000046.1 coordinate 10,828, forward strand.
AACACGTCAGGCCCCAGCACCAGCAGCACGCTAAGCGCGAGGATGATCGCGAGCGAGGTGACCATTGTCCTCGAAAGCGTCTCGTTGAGCGAGAAGTTGAGCAGCGAGACGATCTCCATCTTGCGGTACTTGCGCATGTTCTCGCGAATCCGGTCGTAGATGACGACCGTGTCGTTCAGCGAATAACCGACGATCGCGAGGAAGGCCGCGACGATGTTGAGGTCGACCTGCAGCTGGGTAAGCGAGAAAAAGCCGAACACCATCACGACGTCGTGGAACAGGGTGACGAGAGCGCCGATGCCGAACTGCCACTCGAATCGGAAC
>CAZQLI010000047.1:0-11003 GCA_964594145.1 uncultured Sphingomonas sp.
CGCGTTCACTCGGGCGGCTGCCTGTTTCACATAGCCCAGCGCATGGACGATTTCGGCCGGCATCCGCTCGCGCTCGCCGAACGGGAAGTTGGCGACCGATCGCTCGGTCTGTGCCCCCCAGTAGCTGTCGCCCGGGACCTCGATCGGTCCGAAGCTGTCGGTTTCGGTGCGGCTTTGGCTGGCCATGTCGTTCCTGTCTTTCATCATTATCGGCAAGGGGCCTTCAACTGGATGCCCATGATCGAGCGACGACGCCCGGTGTCGCCGGCCCCCCATGGTCTTCGTGCTACTTCTTCTTCGTGAAGTCGACGTTGACCACGTTCGAGCCATCCTCGGTGGTCGCCCCTACCGGCGCGTCATTCTCCGCCTCGTCATGTTCCTCGTGGTCATCCGGCGCGTTCGCCTGGAACTTCAGGCTGAAATCGACCGCCGGGTCGACGAAATCCGTGACCGAGGCAAATGGCACCACCAGGGTGGAGGGAACGCCTCCGAAGCTCAGCCCGACCGAGAAGGCGTCGCTGCTGACCTTGAGGTCCCAGAAGCGATGCTGGATGACGATCGTCATCTCGTCGGGAAAGCGCTCGGCGAGATGCTTGGGAATGGAGACTCCCGGCATCCTGGTCTTGAACGTGATGTAGAAATGATGGCTGCCCGGGAGGCCACCTTCCTGTTCGACCTCCTTCAGGACGCGGCCGACGACGTCGCGCAGTGCCTCCTGCACGATTTCATCATAGGGAATCAGGGACTCAGGTGCATCGTCGCTCATCGATTTTCGTGGTAGCGAGCGAGGCCATGGGGTCAAGGCCGCCGCGGGCCGCCGGCGCTCAAAGCTGGCCAATCGATTGGCATGCCGGGCGCAATGGCTTTGCCGCCTTGGCCCGCAGCCGCTAGACCAGCCGGCAACGAGGCCACCAGCGGGGATGATATGCCGATTGATTCCAAGCAGCCCTATGACGACCAGAATATCTTCGCCCGGATCCTTCGCGGAGAGCTTCCCTGCAAGAAGGTGCTGGAAACCGAGCACAGCCTCGCCTTCCATGACATCAACCCGCTTGCACCCACCCACGTGCTGGTGATCCCCAAGGGGGCTTACGTCAGCTGGGACGATTTCACGCAGCGGGCCTCGGACGCCGAGATCGGCGACCTTGCAAGGGCCGTCGGTGAAGTCGCGCGGATGACCGGGGCGGACGGTGACGGCTATCGCCTCCTCAGCAACGTCGGCAGGCACGGCGGGCAGGAAGTTCCGCACCTCCATGTCCACCTGTTCGGTGGTGGGCCGCTCGGGCCGATGCTGGCCCGCTAGCAGCGGCAGCGAACCAAGGCGTTGAAATGCTGCGTCCCGGTCACAGCATTCACCAATTGTCACAGGGGGATTGCGCAGCGCCTGTCAGCCGCTAGGCTGCCGGCGAAAACAGCGGTTCGCACGCACGGGCCGCGGCATTTCCAAGGGGAAAAACATGTTTCTGGATCGCGTCAAACCACTCGACGCCATTCTCGCGACGGCGCAGAAAAAATCGCTGCACCGCTCGCTGGGTGCGTTGCAGCTGACCCTGTTCGGCATCGGCTGCATCATCGGCACCGGAATTTTCGTGCTCACGGCGGCCGGCGCCCAGAAGGCCGGCCCCGGCCTCATGCTGGCGTTCATCATCGCCGGCGCGGTCTGCGTGGTCGCGGCGCTCTGCTACGCCGAGATCGCCGCCATGATCCCGGTCGCGGGATCCGCCTATACCTACAGCTATGCGACCATGGGCGAGTTTCTCGCCTGGACCGTCGGCTGGGCCCTCGTCCTTGAATATGCGATCGCGGCCTCGGCGGTGTCCGTCGGCTGGTCAGGCTATTTTACGGGAACCATCCTCAACGAGTTCCTGAATTTCCACTTGCCGACCTGGCTGAGCGCGGGCCCGCTCGCGCTCGGCGGCGTTGAAGGAGGTTTCATCAACCTTCCCGCGCTGCTCATCGCGCTCCTCATCACCTGGCTCCTGATGATCGGCACGACCGAAAGCGCACGGGTGAACGCGGTGCTGGTGGCGATCAAGGTGACTGCGCTTACCGCCTTCATCATCCTCACCCTGACGAGCGCCTATTTCGATCCCGACAAGTTCAATCCGTTCCTTCCTGCCGGCATGTTCGGCGGGTTCGGCACTGGTGTCGGCGCGGTCGGCGCAGCAGCGACCATCTTCTTTGCCTATGTCGGCTTCGACGCGGTTTCGACCGCGGCCGAAGAAACCAAGAACCCCCAGCGCAACGTCCCGATCGGCCTGATCGGCTCGCTCCTGTTCTGCACCGTTTTCTACATCCTCGTTGCGGGCGGCGCGGTCGGCACCATCGGCGGCCAGCCGATCATGGGCCCCGACGGCACGCCGTTCCCGGCGGGTTCCGAGGAGCTCGCGCGCCAGTGCGGCCTTCCGGAACATCGCGACGCCCTCGTCTGCTCGAACGAGGCCCTCGCCCACGTGCTGAGGCAGATCGGATGGTCGGGCGTCGGCAATATGCTCGGCATCGCGGCATTCCTCGCGCTGCCGTCGGTCATTCTTATCCTGCTGTTCGGCCAGACCCGCATCTTCTTCGTGATGGCCCGGGACGGGCTGCTCCCCGAGAAGCTGTCGGAGGTCCATCCCAAGTGGAAGACCCCCTACATCGTCACGGCCATGACCGGTGTCGTCGTGGCGATCGCTGCGGCCTTCCTCCCCGTCGGGCAGCTGGCCGACATCGCCAATGCCGGAACGCTCTACGCCTTCCTCATGGTTGCAATAGCAGTGATGCTCCTGCGCAAGCAGGCACCGGGCCGCGAACGCCCGTTCAAGGTCCCGGGGCTCAAGGTCGTCGGCCCGCTGACGGTGGTTGGAACGATCTTCCTGTTCCTCAACCTCCCGACCGCCGCCATGCTGGTGCTGCCGATCTGGACGGTGATCGGCTTCCTGATCTACTTCGGCTACAGCCGGAGCCGGAGCCAGCTCGCCAAGGGCATCGTCGAGGTGCCGGAACTCCATCCCGACGTCCCGCCGCTGGATGCGGCGCCGATGCCCGGGGCACCGGTGCCCGGCAGCCCGCGCGACTAAGCCGGGTCCAGGGCGACGAGATATTGGGGAGGCCGGTCAGCCGGCCTCCCCTTTTTCTTTTCCGAAGTCGTCAGGAAGGCTAGATTGGCCGGCGATGACTGCGCCTCCTTTCCAGCTCCGCGGCCTCGACCATGTGGTTCTCCTTGTCCGTGACATGGCCGAGGCACTGGAATTCTACGAGAAGGTGATCGGCTGCACGATTGACCGCGAGCTGCCGGCCTTTGCCATGACCCAGCTTCGGACCGGCGCCTCGCTCATCGACCTCGTCGACATCAGCTCAGGGCATGGGCAGTGGGCCCGGCCTGCCAGCGATGGCGGGCGCAACATGGACCATCTGTGCATCGCGGTGGACCAATGCGACGAGCAGGCGATGCGCGACCACTTGGCGCGCAACGCCGTCCCGATCGTCGAGGAAGGCATCCGCTACGGCGCGACCGGCGATGGCATGTCCTATTATGTGGATGACCCGTCGGGGAACCGTATCGAGCTGAAATGCGTCCCGTCCGGGTTAGCCCAGCAGGTCGCCGGCGAGTAGCTTCAGGTCCTTTTCGGGCCTGGCGCCATAATGCTGGATGACCTCCGCCGCCGCGATCGCGCCGAGGCGGAGCGAAACTTCAAGCGACCGCCCGAGGGCCTGGCCGGCAAGGAACCCGGACGCGAACAGGTCGCCTGCACCAGTCGTGTCCACCAGCCGCTCGATCGGCATGGCTGGGACGCCTGCCCGCTCCCCGCCGCTGACCGCGATCGCGCCATCTTCGCTGCGGGTGACGACCAGCGTCTCGACCTCGGCCGAGAGGGCGGCAACCGCTTCCTCGAGGTCATTGACCATCGCCATCGACGCGGCCTCGGCCTCGTTGGCAAAGAGGATGTCGACCTTGCGGTCCCGCAGGAGCTTCCAGAACCCATCGCGGTGCCGATCGACGCAGAAAGTGTCGGACAGGGTGAAAGCGACCTTCCGCCCAGCGGCATGGGCCGCCTCGATCGCCGCTTCCATCGCCTCGCGCGGGCTCGCCGGGTCCCACAGATAGCCTTCGAGGTAGACGATCCCGCTGTCAGCGACCGCCTCGAGGTCGACCGACGATTTTTCGAGCAGCTGGGCGGCTCCAAGGAAAGTGTTCATCGTGCGCTGCGCGTCGGGCGTGACCAGGATCAGCGACCGCGCGGTGGCGCCGACATCGTCCCTCGGGGGAACGAGGAACTCGATCCCCTGGGATTGGATGTCATGCTGGTAGATGTTGCCGAGCTGGTCATTGCCGACCTGGCCGACGAATGCGGTGCGCATGCCAAGCGCGGCGAGGCCGGCAGCAGTATTGCCGGCAGAGCCGCCGCTGATCTCGCGGCCCGGACCCATCGCCTCGTAGAGGCGGACCGCCTCTTCCTCGTCGATAAGCCGCATCGAGCCCTTGTGGAGGTCCTGCTTGCTCAGGAAGGCATCGTCGGCATCTGCGATCACGTCGACAATGGCATTGCCAATGCACAGCACGTCGAAGCGGGGCTTGTTCATCTAGTGGGGAAATCCTTGCGGGAATGTAGCTGGAAGCGCGCCTAGCGACGGGAGAGGGCTGCTGCAAGCTTGTCACGCCCGCACCGCCCCGCCACAAGCGGGCCATGCGTCTCATTGCCACCGCCCTCGTCCTGCTCCTCGCCGCCTGTGCTCCGCGGCCTGCTCCCCGGTCGGTGCCGGGGCCGGCTCAGCCCTCTGGCCCGGCCACCGCCGACCGGCACGACCATCGAACGCTTAACGGGATGACGGCCCACGAGCTTGTCGAGCATTTCGGCCGGCCGCGAATACAGATCCGCGAGGGCGACGGGACCAAGATCCAGTTTGCGGGGCGAACCTGCGTTCTCGACGTCTATCTTTACCCGGGCCAGGGCGGCGTTGCCCGCGTTGCCCATATCGACGCCAGGAACATGCAGGGCAGCAATGTCGATGCCCAGGCGTGCGTCTATGCGCTCGAGGATCGCTAGCTTTCCGTAAGTTCCGCGCCGCGCAGTCGCCCGGCAGCCCAGCGCGCCGCGTCGGCGACGACCGGGTCATCGCTGTCGAGGTGCCGCTCGACTGACGGGATAAGCGCTGGATCCTTGCTGTTCCCGGCAGCGATCAGGCAGTTGCGGGTCATTTTGCGAACACCGATCCGCTTGATCGGCGAGCCCGAGAAAAGCTGGCGGAACGAGGCGTCGTCGAGCGCCAGGAGGTCGGCGAGGGACGGCGCCACCAGCTCCGGCCGCGGCTGGAACGCCTTGTTGGCGCTGGCTGCCTCGGCAAAGCGGTTCCAGGGACAGACCGCGAGACAGTCGTCGCAGCCATAGATGCGGTTCCCGATCGCCTCGCGAAACTCGACTGGTATCGGGCCGGCGAGCTCGATGGTGAGATAGGAAATGCAGCGCCGTGCGTCGACGAGGTGGGGAGCAACGATCGCCCCGGTCGGGCAGGCATCGATGCAGCGCGTGCAGCTGCCGCAATGGGGCTGACCCGGCTCGTCGGGCTCGAGGTCGAGGCTGGTGTAGATGACGCCGAGGAACAGCCAGTTGCCATGATCGCGGCTGAGCAGGTTGCTGTGCTTGCCCTGCCAGCCAAGCCCGGCGGCGGCGGCAAGCGGCTTTTCCATCACCGGCGCGGTATCAACGAACAGCTTCAGATCACATCCGCACTCGTCGACCAGCCAGCGGGCCATGGCCTTGAGCGCCTTCTTCACCGTCTTGTGATAGTCGGTGCCCTGGGCATAGACGGATATCCGCCCCCGGTCCGGCGTGTCGGCCAGCGCCAGCGGGTCGGTCGCCGGCGCATAGCTCATCCCGAGGGCGATCACCGAGCGCGCTTCCGGCCACAGGCCCTGGGGGCTGGCGCGCTGGCTCGCCCGCTCTTCCATCCAGGCCATCTCGCCATGGTTCCCGGCCTCGATCCACCGGCGGAGCCGCTCGCCGGCCTCCGGCGCGCAATCGGCACGCGCGATCCCCCAGGCGGTGAAGCCCAGTTCCCGCGCCTTGTCGAAAATACTCGCCTTGAGACTTGCCATGACGCGGTCACCCTTTACCCATTGGCACCATGGGGGAAAGAGCGATTGCCGCCGAGGCGCGGGACCTGGTCAAGGAGTTCGACGGCAAGCGGGCCGTCGACGGGGTGAGCCTCACCGTTCCCGAAGGGAGCATCACCGGCATTCTCGGACCCAATGGCGCCGGGAAAACCACGACGATCCGGATGATGCTGGGCATCATCGACCCGACTTCCGGCACTCGAAGCCTGCTTGGCCACGAGCGGCCGATCGAGGTGGCCCGCGAGGTCGGATATCTCCCCGAAGAGCGCGGCCTCTATCCCTCCATGCCGGCCGCGGAAGCGATCGCGTTCATGGGTGCGCTTCGCGGCCTGCCGATTCGCGAGGGCCGGCGGCGTGCGCACGAGCTGCTCGCCGAGGCAGGCCACGAGGACTGGGCAAAACTCCCGATCCGCAGCCTTTCCAAGGGCATGGCCCAGACCGTCCAGCTGCTCGGCACCATCGTCCACCGGCCGAGGCTGGTGGTCCTGGACGAGCCCTTTTCGGGACTTGATGCGATCAACCAGCAGAAGCTCGAGCAGCTGATCCGAGACCAGGCCGCGGCCGGGATCACCGTCATTTTCTCCACCCACGTGATCGCCCATGCCGAGCGGCTGTGCGAGCGGGTGGCAATCATCGCCGGTGGCAGGGCGGCGTTCGAGGGAGCGGTCGGCGAGGCCCGGGGCCGGCTTCGCCCGATCGTCCACCTGACCACCAGGGCCAAGGAAGGCCCGTGGCGGTCCGCGCTTCCGCCGACCGCGACGCTGGTGGGCGGCGAATGGCGGTTCGAACTTCCAGGCTCGGGCCCCGAACCGCTCCTCAAGGCGCTGATCGACGGCGGTGCCGGGATCGAGACGTTGAGCATCGAGCGGCCGGGGCTGCACGATGCCTTCATCGCCATCGCCGGCGAAGCAGCGGCGCGCGAGATGGGGCAGGTGCCGGGCATGGAGGTAGGCGAGGAATGAAATTGCCCGAGACCATCCGAGCGGCCTTTGTCATCGCCCGCCGCGACTTCACCGCGACGGTGCTGAGCAAGACCTTCCTCCTGTTCCTGCTCGGTCCGCTGTTCCCGATCGCGCTGGGCTTCGCCTTCGGCGGCATAGGAGCGCAGGTCGAGCAGAACGCGCAACCGCCAGCGGTGGTGGTGATCGCGGCGGAAGATGAATATCGGCTCCTCGAGGCCGCACGGAAGCGGCTGTCGCCGCTGGCCGACGAGCGTCCGCTGGTGGAGCTTCGCCGGGTCGACCCGGAGCCGGATGTCGCCGCCCAGCGCGAGAGGCTGCTGACCTCGGAAGAGCGCCCTGCGCTCGGGGTCCTCGACGGAGGACTTGCAGCGCCACATTTTACCGGCGCCGTCTCGGCGGACTCGCGTACCGTCCGCCACGTCAGCCTGTTCGTCGAGGAGGCCCGGCGGATCCGAAGCCAGGTCGATGTCCCCGGGCCGCCGGTCGAAGTGACTCTCACCAGGACCTCTTCGGGAGCGGTTGCTTTCGCAAGGGAAATAACCGCGCGCCTCGGCCAGACCATCCTCTTTGTCCTGACGATCCTCCTTGCCGGCATGCTGCTCAGCCAGCTGATCGAGGAAAAATCGAGCAAGGTGATCGAGGTGCTGGCGGCAGCAGTGCCGGTCGACGCGATTTTCCTTGGCAAGCTGTTCGCAATGCTCGGCATGTCACTGGTCGGGATCACCGTCTGGACCAGCGCCGGGGCGCTCGCGATCGCCATCTGGACGGAAGGCGGCCTCGGGGCGATCCCGCCGCCGGCGGTCGGCTGGACTGCCTTCCTGCTCCTCGTCCTGGTCTATTTCTCGATGAGCTATCTCCTGATCGGCGCGACATTTCTTGGCATCGGCGCCCAGGCCTCGACGGTCCGCGAAGTGCAGACCCTGTCGATGCCGGTCACCATGGCGCAGGTCGTCCTGTTCGGATTTGCATCGCTCGGCGTCGGAAAGCCAATGAGCGCCGAGGCGATCGGTGCAGCGGTTTTCCCGCTTTCCTCTCCCTTCGCGATGATCGGACGAGCGGCCGAGCAGAGCGCATTATGGCCCCATGTGCTCGCTCTTGCGTGGCAGGCCCTGTGGGTAGCCCTCATCCTCAGGTTCGCGGCTGCCATCTTCCGCAAGAGCGTCCTCAAGTCGGGCCGCAGCAGGCCGCGCCGTATCCGGCGGGCGCTGGGCGGGCTGGTCCGGGTCCTGCGCGACTCCCGGGCAAGTGGCTAGGCGATCGCGGCCCGGGCCGAGGCTTCCAGCTGCGCCATCAGTGCCCGGTGCGGGAAGGGGCCGTGGCTGATTCGCGCCACGCCAGCCGAGATCCACTCGGACTTGGGCGGCGCTCCCGGGAAGGCGATGACATTGAGCGGGAGAGGTACGGCGCTGACCACATTTTCGATCTGGTCGGGACGCGCCAGGCGCGGGACGAAGAACCCGCTGGCCCCGGCGTCGGCAAAGGCCTTGCCGCGCTCGATCACCTGGGAAAGCAGCGCCTCGTCATGGGTCTCGTGCTTGAGAAGGAGGTCGGTGCGAGCGTTGATGAAAAACTGGTCCCCGACCGCTTCGCGGATGGCGGCGATCCGGCGCGACTGGAGGTCGAGCGGGTGGATGCCTTCGCCGCCGACTATCTGGTCCTCGAAGTTGCAGCCGACTGCACCGGTCGCCGCTAGCCTCGCGACATTGGCGGCGCCTTCCGCCGGGTCGGACGAATAGGCTCCTTCGAAATCCACCGTGAGGGGCAGCGGGTCGATCGCGGCGACAATCCGCCGGGCATTGGCGAAGACATAGTCGAGCGGGACCTGCTCGGCATCGCCGAACCCGCTGGCGTCGCCGACCGGGTGGCTTCCGGTAGCAAGGGCGCGGGCACCCGCAGCGACGACCGCGAGCGCGCTTCCCACGTCCCAGATATTGTAGAGGATGACCGGATCGCCAGGCACGTGGAGCGCCGCGAATTGTTCGAACCTGCTTCTGGCGTCCATCGCGACCCCCTGCTTCCTGCCGATAGCGGCGAACCTAGATCCGGTCGGGGTAGACCGGCCGGATGTCGGTCGGAATATCCTTCATGCTGTTGATCACCGTTTCCGCCTCGGGATCGAGGACCGCATATTTGGCGAGCAACGCCTTCGTCCCCTCATAATCGCCATTGCCCTGCAGGCGGATGAAGGTTCCAACGAGGTCGCGGATGGCGCCGTCGATCCGTTCGGGCACGACCCGGAAACGCTTGGCCTTCGAATCCCATTCGATTCCGCCCTTCTCCCGCAGGAAGCGGTACTGCATCGCTGCGCCCTTGCCATGGGCTTCGCCGACACCAAAGCGCATCGCCCGGAACAGGCCGGCGACGTAGGTGGCGCGGATCTGGTCCTTCTCGGCGGCCGGGAGAATGCCCTTGTCCATCATGTAAAGGATGTTCCAGGCGCCCATGACGTCGGCCTTGGCTTCCTCGATCCCCGAGCCCAGTTCCTTGAGCTCGCGGTCGACCGTCGTCTGTCGCCCGTCGACGGTGATGCTGCCCGGCCCGAGGCTGTGCGACAGTTCGTGGAACAGCGTTTCCATGAACATATATTTCTTGGTGACGTTGCCGGCCTGGTCCGGGACCATCACCAGCTGCGCCATCGGCGCGAGGATCCGCTCATATTTGGCGCCAAGCACGTTTCGAAGGATGACCTTCTTGGCGCCCTTGGCCTCGCGTACCCGCTCGTCATTGGGGAGGTTGAAGGCGATCGTCTGGACTCCAGGGACATTGTCGCCGCCGCCCTTGATCTGGTCCGCAACGACGATCGGGGATTCAAAGCCGCGCTGGAAATTCTTGTAGCGCTCCTCGACCGGGAGGTTGGCTTCCATTCCGCGCAGTTCGCCCTTGTAGACGTCGAGCGCTGCCGACTCCTTCGGGTCCTTCAGGGTCAGGAAGGATTCGAAGGCCGTCTTCCGGCCGTACAGCTCGTCGGTGTAAACCTCGTAAGGCCCGATCGCGATCTCGATCGGGGTTCCCGTGAGGTCCATCCATGCCAGCTCGGACTCGAAATAATCATCGGTCCGGAATGCCTTGGCCCTCAGCGTCAGGAATTTCCTGAGGCTTGCATTGCTGGTCTTCGAAGCTGCCTGTTCGAGCAGCCGGGCGGCAGGTTCCAGCCACTGGCGATACTCGACCGAGTAGGGAACCGCGACGAGCTTGTCCCCCTGCCGCTTGACGACGGTGTAGGGGCTGGTCAGCGCTTCGGCCTCGCTCGGATTGTCGGCAAGATAGCGGTCAAATTCCTGCTTGGTGAGATCCGCCGGGTAGAAGCCGGCCCCGGCAGGCCTCGCCGTGTCGCCGAAGAAGGGCTGGTAGTCGTTGAGCGGGTCCCAAGGGCCAAAGAAGGCGTCGAACCTCTCCAGCAGCGCGGGATCGTTCGTCGCCACGACTTCCGAACGCAGGCGGTCATAATCGGGGGTCGCCTGCCGCTTGTATATCTCGCTCATCAGCGAGGAGGCTTGCATCAGCAGGTTGACGACTTCGCGTTCCTCCGCGCTGAGATAGCTGGTGTCGACCTGCATCGGAACGCTGGCGAGCTTGGCCAGCCCGTCTGCCTTTTCCGTCGTCGATTGCCCGGCCGGCTCGGCCGCGTCTCTCTGGGCCATCTCGCAGGCGCCAAGGGAAAGGAGGGCGATGGCAGAGGCGGTAAGCCAGAAAGATTTGGTCATGACCTGTCCTAGCGGGGTCGGGGTCCGGGGCTCAATTGCCCTTCGACGAATGGCCGGGCGTCAGTGCACGAAGCGGGCAACCACGTCGCGATAACTGCGCGAGACTTTCACCTGGGCTCCAGAGTCCAGGACCAGGAAACATTCGCCGTTGGTGTGCGGCTTCACCTGCCGCACCAGGTCCAGGTTGACGATTGTCGAGCGGTGGACCCGCTGGAACCGCCGGGGGTCGAGCCGCTTTTCGAG
>CAZQLI010000048.1:0-10966 GCA_964594145.1 uncultured Sphingomonas sp.
CAAGGACGGGAAATCACCACCACTTCTGAGGCTTGGCCCGGAAGTCGGCCGCCTCGCAGCTCAACTGGTCCAAGGGCAGGATGGCCAGTCAGAACCCCGCTTCAGCCTCGCCACCAAGGGCGAGACCCAGCAGCGCGAAGTCCACTAGCCCGCCTTGGCGACGGCAACCAGTGCCGGCCGCAGCAGCCGGTCCTTGAGCATGTAACCGGCCTGCATTTCCTCGACGATCGTCCCCGGTTCCTGCTGGTCGGTAGCGATCTCGATCATTGCCTGGTGCTTGTGGGGATCGAGCGGCTGGCCGATCGCCTCGACCCGGACGATGCCCTGCCTTGCGAACACCGCGTCGAGCTCCCTCAGCGTCGCCTGGATACCCTCGACGAAACTGCCGACCTGCTCGTCGGACTGGGCAAGTTCGGGGACATGCCCCAGGGCCCGCTCGAGGTGGTCGCGAACGGCCAGCATGTCCCTGGCGAACCCGGCCATCGCATAGGCGGATGCCTGCTGCTTTTCGGCTTCGAGCCTGCGCCGGACATTCTGGGTCTCGGCATGGGCATAGAGCGCCTTGCTGTTGGCCTCGGCGAGCAACTGCTCGAGCTCGGCCACACGGTCATGCTCCGCAAGCTCGGGGGCTTCGGCTGCAGTTTCGTCGCGAATTTCTTCGGCTTCCTGGTGGAGGTCTTTATTGTCCATCATCTCATGAATCTCGTGAGGGCTTGCGCCGTGAAGTCCACCATGGGGACGACTCGGGCATAGTTCAATCTCGTTGGCCCAATTACGCCTACAACGCCAACAACCTGTCCTTCGCTCCCGCGATAGGGCGCGGCAATGACGCTCGAGCCCGATAGCGCAAACATTCGATTCTCGCTGCCGATGAAGATCCGGCAGCCCTGTCCTTCGCGCGCTCCCTCGAGCAACCGCGCGATTTCCTGGCGGTCCTCCAGTTCATCGAGCAGTCGGCGGACCCGCTCGAGGTCAGCCGCGGCAGCCTCGTCGATCAGGTTGGCCTGGCCCCTGACGATGAGCACGGGCCGCTGCGCATGATCCTCGCTCCAGTCGGCAAGCCCGCGGGCGACGAGCTCGGCCGCGGCGATGTCGATCGCTTCGCGCCGGTCGGCGATTTCCGCGCGGAGCCTCGCCTCTGCCTCCTGGAGCGTAAGCCCGCCAAGCCGGTTGGTGACGAAATTGCCGATTTCCGCCAGGGCGACGGCGCTGGTTCCCGGAGGAATGGTGACGATGCGGTTCTCGACATTGCCCTCGGCACCGACGAGGACGGCGAGAGCGCGATCGGGAGCGATCGGCACAAAGCTGAGTTGCCTGACGCGCATTTCCGTTTTCGGCGAAAGCACCACCCCGGCGCAGGCAGAAAGGCCCGAAAGCGTGGAAATGGCGGCGTCGAGCGCCTCTTCCACCGGCTTGTCCCGCAACTGCGCCTCGATGACCGCCCGTTCACGTGCCGGGGGCATTGCGCTGTGCATGATCCCGTCGACGAACAGGCGCAGCCCGGTCTGGGTCGGTATCCGCCCGGCTGACGTGTGCGGGTGGGTGAGAAGGCCAAGCTCCTCCAGCTCCTGCATCACCCCGCGGATCGACGCGGGCGAAAGGCTGACGGCGGACGCGATCGACTTCGAACCCACCGGCTGGCCGCGGTCGAGGTAGGCCTCGACCACCAGCCGGAAAACGTCGCGCATCCGCGCGGTCAGGTCGCCAATCGGCTCGTTCATGACGATGGATTTAGGGCTTGGCCATTTGAAAGCAAACGACACCGGGTCTAGGGCGGCCCTGCAACAGCGATTTCAGGAGATATAAATGCGCCCCAGCGGCCGAGCACCAGACCAGATGCGCGAGGTTCGCTTCGAGCCCGGCTATACCCGCCACGCCGAGGGCAGCTGCCTGGTGAGTTTCGGCGACACGAGGGTCCTGGTGACCGCGTCCATCGAGGACCGGGTACCTCCCTTTCTCCGCGGCAAGGGCCAGGGCTGGGTTACTGCTGAATATGGGATGCTTCCCCGCGCCACCCACACGCGCGGCAACCGCGAGGCGGCCAAGGGCAAGCAGTCGGGCAGGACACAGGAAATCCAGCGGCTGATCGGGCGGAGCCTCAGGGCGGTCGTCGACCTCGCAAAGCTCGGCGAACGGCAGGTGATCGTCGATTGCGACGTGATCCAGGCCGACGGCGGCACACGCACCGCGTCCATTTCGGGCGCCTGGGTCGCGCTCAGGATCGCAGTCGACAAGCTGCTTGCCGCCGGGACGCTGACGGAGGACCCGATCCGGACGCAGGTCGCGGCCGTGAGCTGCGGGTTCCACGGCGGCCAGGCAGTGCTCGACCTCGACTATGACGAGGACAGCCAGGCCGGCTGCGACGGCAATTTCGTGCTGACCGGCGACGGCCAGATGGTGGAGGCACAGCTTACCGCCGAAGGCGAATGTTTTGACGAGGAAGGACTTTTGCGGCTCCTTCGGCTCGCGCGCATGGGATGCGACGAGATTTTCCGCGGCCAGTTGAAAGCGGTCGGCAAATGAAATCCATCGGTCCCAGGCTGGTAATCGCTACCCACAACGCCGGGAAGCTTAGGGAAATCCGCGAACTGCTGGCGCCCCACGGCATCGAATGTGTTGGCGCGGGAGAGCTTGGGCTTCCCGAGCCCGAGGAGATTGGCAACAGCTTCGTCGACAATGCCGTGCTCAAGGCGCGGGAAGCCGCCGATCTGTCGGGACTTCCTGCCCTCGCCGACGACAGCGGCCTCTCGGTCGACGCGCTGCAGGGCCTGCCGGGAATTTTCTCGGCAAGGTGGGCCGAGGATGAGGAGGGAAACCGCGATTTCATGCGGGCCATGGAACGGGTCTGGAAGGAAGTCGGCGAGGCCGGCGAGGATGCCGGCCACGACGCCCATTTCACCTGCGCGCTTGCGGTCGCCTGGCCCGATAACGGCCAGACCGAGAGCTTCGAGGGAAAGGTGTCCGGGACACTGGTCTGGCCGCCCCGCGGTACCCGGGGCTTCGGCTATGACCCGATGTTCGTGCCAACCGGCGACGAGCGGACCTTCGGCGAATTCGATCCGGCCGAGAAACACGCCATCAGCCACCGGGCCGAGGCATTCCGAAAGCTAGTTGCCGCCCTCGGCTAAGGCGCCGCGAGCGGGTCTCGTGGCGGTTTGTCCAGACCGGCCGGCCGCGAGATAGACGCCGTCCCGGTTCCCGCCAGGCGAATAGCGGCAGACCAAATAATCGGTGCTCGGGCTCGAGGCGAGCGCACAGCCGACGTGGCTGGTCGTCGGCCAGACGATCTGGGTGTAATGGGCAACGGATTGCCAACGCCCGTTCAAGCTGTTGTTCGGGAAAACCCCCGGTCGGAACAGCTTGCCTTCGCTGACCATGACCTGGACCATCGTCTCGTAGGAAAACAGGCCGCGCTGGCCACGCCAGATATTCTCGCCGGAGCTGCTCCTGCGCCCCGCCGTCCGGTCATGGCCGTATATCCCGGTGCGCGCCATATGACGGGCATGGGCCATTGCATCCGCAGCGAGCGTTTCGCTCCACGCGATGGGAGCCACACCAAAGTCGCGGCGCGCGGCATTATGGCTTTCAAGGACGGCAGAGCGCAAAAGCCGCTCGCCGCGGTCAGCGGGACGCGGCCAGTTGGGGCTCGGCGGATCCATCGCGAAACCGGGTGCCGCGATGAGCAGCGCTAAAGTGAAAAAACGCATCATTTCAGCAAATTATGCCGCTGACTGGTTAACAAGTCGCTGCAGTGCGCTTCGTATCAGCGAAGATCGACCCCGACGATATTGCCCGCCGGAAAGTAGCGGCAGACCAGATAGTCGTTGCTCCTGCTGGAGGCCATCGCGCAGCCGACCCGCTGCGACGTCGGCCAGATGATCTGCGTATAGTGGCCGACGTGGGACAGCTGCCCGGTCGTGCTGACGTCGGGGAAGCGTCCAGGCCGGAAATGGCGGCGCTCGTCGACCAGCAGCCCGATCATCTCCGAGTAGCGATAGGCGCCCCTTGTACCCATGAAGAGATTCTCGCCCTGGCGGGCAGCGCGGCCCGACTGGCGGTCATGCTCGAACCGGCCGGTGCGGGCGAGATGGCGTGCATATTGGCCCGCGTCACGGGCAAGCCCCTCGTCCCAGCTGAGCGGCGGTACCCTGCGATGCCTCCGGGCCTCGTTATGCCCCGACAGCATCGCCGTCCTCAACAGTGCTTCCCCGCGCGGTTGCGGCTGCCCGCTCCAGGGAAGGCTGCCATGCTGCGGGACGACAAGCGCTGCGGCTGGCACGGGAAGGGCAAGAAGGATAAGGAGCGCGGCTCTCATGGCCAGCGCTGCTAAATTTTCCGAACTGAACGAGGCTCGAACGGAAGCGCCGCTGGCGCTCTATGTCCATTGGCCCTTTTGCGTCAGCAAATGTCCCTATTGCGACTTCAACAGCCATGTCCGCCAGTCGATCGACCAGGACGAATGGCGCGAGGCGCTGCTGGCCGATCTCGCCCATGAGGCAAGCCTGCTTCCGGGAAGAAGGCTGGGCTCGATCTTCTTTGGCGGCGGCACTCCCTCGCTGATGGATCCACGAACCGTCGAGGCGCTGATCTTAGCGGCACGGCGGCATTGGCCCGCGGCCAGGGACTTGGAGGTCACGCTCGAGGCCAATCCCAACAGCGCTGAAGCCGAGCGCTTTGCCGACCTTTCGCTTGCCGGCGTCAATCGCATCAGCCTCGGCCTTCAAAACTTCGACGATGCAGCCCTCGCCTTCCTGGGCCGTGCCCACTCGGCACGCGAAGGGCTTGCTGCACTCGAAATGGCCCAGGAGGCAGTCGACCGGGTCAGCTTCGATCTCATTTACGCCCTCCCCGGTGACACCGAGGAGGGCTGGCTGGCCAGCCTGGAGCGCGCCCTTGGCCTTGGTACCGAGCATTTGTCGCTCTACCAGCTGACCATCGAGCCGGGCACGCGCTTTGCGACCATGGCCGCGCGGCACGAATTCGAGCCGCTCGATGCCGATCGGTCGGCGAGCCTGTTCGAACTGACCCAGCAGCACAGCGCCGCTGCTGGAAAGCCCGCCTATGAAATCTCGAACCATGCAGCGCCCGGTGCCGAGAGCCGTCACAACCTCGCCTACTGGCGCTACCTCGATTATGCCGGCATCGGCCCAGGTGCGCATGGGAGGCGCAGCGCGATGCGGACGGTTCGCCACCGAAAACCCGAGAATTTCCTCGCCGCGGTGGCGCGCAACGGGCACGGGCTCTCCGAGGAGGAAGCACTCAGCCTCGAAGAACAGGCCCACGAGGCGCTGGTCATGGGATTGAGGCTCGCCGAAGGGATTGATCTGGCCGCCCTGGCGGACCGCCTCGAGACCGACGCGATCGTCGAGCAGGAAGCGGTCGACCGGATGGTGGGCCACGGGCTTTTGGAGCAGGAGGGCGCGATCATCCGCACCACGCCCGCTGGCCGGCTGCTCCTTGATTCGGTGCTCGCCGAGATCGCGGTCTAAAAGGCAGTCCCCGCAGGAGAAACCGGCCTCGTCCCGGATGCCGTGACCTCGCGAACCTCGAGCAGGCGCTCGGCGATGCCGTCGCGGCCGAAGCGGAAGCTTCCGTCGACCCCGGCAAAGCCCTCCCGGTCTATCAGCGTTCGAGCAGGAAATGCCCGGCCGATCGGCCAGCTCCTCGCGCTCCTCACCGCCAGGAGCACGGAATCATAGCCAAGGCTTGCAAGGCGGTAGGGCGTTTTCCCGTACCTTGCCCGGTAGCGCTGGACTAGCCGTTCGAACTGGAAGTCGGGCGCTGCCGCAAACCATGAGCCGCGAAGCGGAGTCGACCTGCTGATCAACCGGTCGGTCGCCCAGAGCTCGGTTCCAAGTCTTTTCGAGCCTGGCCTCAGAACGGGCGCTGCGATGGCCGCCATCCGGCTCGCATCGCCGATGAGCACCGCGTCGACCGCGCCCTTGGCGTTGAGCCTGCGGGCAGCAGCGGTGACCGACGCCTGGCTGCGGTCATATGTCTCCATGGAAACCAGCCGCCCGCCAGACTTGCGAACGGCCTCGATCAGGGCCTGGCCTGCACGCTGGCCATAGAGGCCGTTGGGGACCAGCGCCCCGAAGCTTCCAACTCCCTGCGAGCGGGCATAGCTTACCACCCGCCCGATCGACTGGTCGGGCGTAAATCCCATGATGTAGACGCCATCGCCCGCGACGCTCTCGTCATTGGAATAGGCGATGATCGGAACGCCGGCGTTGCGCGCCACCGGTGCTGCGGCGCGAACGTCCTCGGCGAGGAGCGGCCCGAGGATCAGGCGATTTCCCTCGGCGATCGCGCGCCCGGCGGCAGCGGCGGCGCCGCCGGCGGCGGCACTGTCGTAGACGGTGATCCGGAGCGATTTTTCACCGGTGTCGAGTAGCGCGAGCTTCGCAGCGTTGGAGATGGAAGTGCCGACGGGGCCGTCAGGCCCGGTGAGCGGGACGATGACCGCAACGCCGTTATAGGCCTGCCCCGGGGGAGCCGGCAGCGGCTCGCGGGGAGGCGGCCCGATCGGCTCGCGCGGGCCCGTCGCACATCCCGCCAGCGCCAACATGCCAGCGAGCGTGCCAAGCACGAACGTGCGTCGCGCTTGCCGTGAACTCAGTTTCAATGCCATGCCCCTCGTCCAGATGGATCAATCATTACCAGCGGGACTCTATATCGTCGCAACGCCCATCGGCAATCTCGGCGACATGACGTCACGGGCGGCGGAGATTCTTCGCCGTGCCGACATGATCCTCGCCGAGGACAAGAGGGTCACCGCGAAGCTCCTCGCCCACGTCGGAGCGACCGCGCCGATGACCAGCTATAATGACCATAGCGACGACCAATTGCGCGAGCGGATCGTCGCGGACCTCGCCCACAAGGCGGTGGCGCTCGTCAGCGACGCCGGAACCCCGCTGGTGTCCGATCCGGGCTACAAGCTCGTGCGAATGGCAAGGCAGGCGGGCTGCGCGGTGCATAGCCTGCCCGGCCCCTGTGCAGCGATCGCCGCACTGACCCTCGCCGGGCTCCCCACCGACCGGTTCCTGTTCATTGGCTTCCTGCCTTCGAAGGCGAAAGCCAGGACAGGTTCGATTGCCGAGATCGCGGCCGTCCGCGCGACGCTGATATTCTATGAAAGCGGTCCCCGCCTGGCCGAGTGCCTGGCGGCCCTGCGCGACGGTCTTGGAGACCGGGAAGCGGCGGTAATCCGGGAAATCACCAAGCTTCACGAGGAAACGGTGACCGGGCGGCTGGCAAGTCTCGCCGAGCGCTATGCCGGGACCGTCCCGAAGGGCGAGCTGGTGATCCTCGTCGGCCCGCCGGAGCGCGGGGATACGAGCGAAGAGGAACTGGACGACGCGCTTCGCCGGGCCATGGCCGAGATGAGCCCGTCACGTGCCGCCGCGGATGTCGCGGCCCGCCTCGCAATCCCGAGGAAGCGTGCCTATGCACGGGCCCTCGAGCTTGCCGCGAGTAGCTGATGCGATCCTGTGGGTGACAAGCTCACCGCCATCGAATAGGCGGCGCTCATGAGCCTCACCGTCGCAGTACAAATGGACCCGCTGGACAGCATCAACATCTCCGGCGATTCGACCTTTGCGCTGATGTTGAAAGCGCAGGAACGGGGTCACCGGCTCTACCATTATCTCGCGGACGCGCTGACCTACCAGGATGGTCGTCTTTATGCCGGGGCCAACGAGGTCAGCGTCCAGCCGGTCGCCGGCGATCATTTCCGGCTTGGCCAGTTCACCATCCTCGATCTTGGCCGCGACACCGACGTTGTGCTGATGCGCCAGGACCCGCCGTTCGACCTTGGCTATATCACGGCGACCCATCTTTTGGAGCGGGTCCGCGACGAGACGCTCGTCGTCAATGACCCGGCCGCCGTGCGCGATGCCCCCGAGAAGATCTGGGTGCTCGACTATGAGCGGTTCATGCCGCCGACGATGCTGACCCGCTCGCTTGGCGCTGCCCGCGAGTTCCTCGCGCTACACGGCGACATCGTCATCAAGCCGCTCCATGGCAATGCCGGGAAGGCGGTGTTCAAGATCGGCCGCGACGGTTCGAACCTCGCCCCGCTGCTTGAAATGTTCAACGCGACCTACCGGGAACCGCACGTCCTCCAGGCCTTCCTCCCCGAAGTTGCCGAGGGCGATAAGAGGATCGTCCTCGTCGACGGCGAAATTGCCGGTGCAATCAACCGCCGGCCTGGCGCCGGCGAGATCAGGTCCAACCTCGCAGCGGGCGGGACTGCCGAAGCGAGCCAGCTGACGGAGACGGAGCAGGAAATCTGCGCGGCGCTTGGCCCCGAGCTGAAGCGGCGCGGCCTCCTGTTCGTCGGCATCGACGTCATCGGCGGCCGCTGGCTTACCGAGATCAACGTGACATCGCCGACAGGCATAGTCGCGATCGACCAGTTCAACGCCTCGGACACCGCCGGGCGCATCTGGGACGCGATCGAGGCCAAGGTCGCCCAATGAGCGACTGGATCATTCGCCTCATCGAGCAGTCCGGCTATCTTGGTGTCGCTTTCCTGATGTTCCTCGAGACGGTCTTCCCGCCGATCCCGTCCGAGGTCATCATGTCGGTCGCCGGGGTCGCCGCCGGCCAGGGCAAGCTCGACTATTGGCTGGTCGTCCTCGCCGGCACCGCCGGGGCCATGCTCGGCAATATCCTCTGGTATCTCGCCGCCCGGGCCCTCGGTATCCAGCGGCTGGAGCCGATCATCCATCGCTGGGGGCGCTGGATCACCATGAGCTGGGCCGAGGTGAAGCAGGCCGAGCGCTGGTTTGCGCTGCATGGCACCTTCTTCGTCTTTCTCGGCCGCCTGTTGCCCACGGTAAGGAGCCTGGTGTCGATACCGGCCGGCCTTCTCAAGATGAGCTTCCGCCGCTTTGTCCTGGCCTCGACCATCGGGACGGCGGCGTGGACCGGGATCATCGCCTATGCGGGGTTCAAGCTCGGCGAACATTATACCGACATCGAGAAGATCCTCGGCCCCGCGGCAAACGCGGTGCTGGCCGTGCTGGTGATCGGCTATCTCTACCGGGTCTGGACCCACCGCAACATGACCGACGAGGAAGCGAGCGGCGGCAGCAACTGACCGCCGGGCGCACGGGACTGGCCGTCAGTCGCAGGGAAGCGTGGATCAGGCACGCGGGTGGGCGTGCCGATAGACATCGAGCAGCCGCGCCGCGTCTACCTCGGTGTAGATCTGGGTGGACGACAGGCTGGCATGGCCGAGCAGCTCCTGGAGCGAGCGAAGGTCGGCCCCGCGGGCGAGCAGGTGCGTTGCAAAGCTGTGGCGAAGGGCGTGGGGAGTGACGCTGTCCGGAAGGCCAAGGCGTGCCCTTGCAGCGCGAACCGCGCGGCGGACGAGATCGGGATTGAGCGGGCCGCCCTTGGCCCCGGCGAACAGCGGCCGGTCGCCACTGATCGGATAGGGGCAAAGCGCAGTGTAGCTGTTGATCGCTTCCCTGACGGCCGGGACCAGGGGAACGATCCTCGTCTTGCCGCGCTTCCCGGTGACCCGGATCGCCTGGCCGAGCGGCAATATCCTTGCCGTCAGCGACATTGCCTCGGCCACGCGCAGGCCGGCCCCGTAGAGCAGGAGAAGGATGGCGAGGTCGCGGGCCCCGATCCAGTCATTGGGAGCGGCTGCCCCGGCATCCTCGGCGAGCGCGACGGCGTCGTCCGGGCTGACCGGGCGGGGAAGCGTGCGCGGTCGCCTGGGAGCCCGGGTCCTTGGAAGCTGGGGCGAGTTGCCCTGCTCTTGCGCGGCATAAGCGAGAAACGCCCGGACGGCGGACATTTCGCGGGCCGCCGAGGCGGCGCCGAGTCCCTCGCCGCGGCGGTCGGCGAGAAATGCGCGAAGGTCCGGCGCGGACACGTTCAGGAGTGAAAACCGGCCGATTTCCTCGCCGCGATGCCGCCCGAGGAAGGCGATCAGGCGGTGAGCGGTCGCGACATAGGCGCGGACGGTATGGGGGCTTCTCCGCCGGTCATTGGCAAGATGGGATCCCCATCGCGCCGCGAGGGCGCGCGCGGGATGCCCCTCCTCCTCTAGCCGTTCATCAGCCATCTGCGGAGCATAGCGCTGAGGCTCGCTCCAAGGAATCCCAACAATTGCGCTCCGTGGCGATTGTCGAGGCAGGCCGCTTCGCGCTGGCCAAGAAGCAGGATCCCGTAGGGGAGCGGCGCCTCGGCGGAGAGCAGGATGAGGGCCTCGGAATGGATATGGCGCGCGGCGGGACCGAACAGCGGGTGTCCGCAATCGACGGTCCTCATTGTCACCGGCTCCAGCCGCTCGATCGCTCGGTCGACGATCCGCTGCTCGACGGTCCCGACACGGTCCGACGCCACCCGGAACCCCCGCCCGTCGGCGACCAGTGCCAGCACCGAGTGGTCGAGCCCGAGAATCCGGGGCCATTGGCCGGCGACGACGTCAAACAGCGCCTCGAGGCTGTCGGCGTCCATCAGGGCGAGGACCGCCGCGTGAATGGCGGCCGTCGCCCCCGAGTGGCCACGGGCAAAGGCGATCAGGTCTTGATTGGCGCTAGTCGCGGCGCCCAGCCGGTCGCGGAGCGTCGCGACGGCCCGATCTTCGAAGGAAATGACCTTGCCCATGGCGCGAACCTAGCGCGCCAGGGTTAACAATCCGTCCAGTAGCGGCAGTTTCTAGCCGATTTTCTGGCCGGTCGCTTCCCAGTCCTTGAGGAATGCCGCGATGCCGTTGTCGGTCAGCGGATGCTTGAACAGCTGGCGGATCACGGACGGAGGCGCCGTCATGACGTCCGCACCGAGCTTGGCCGCGTCGTGGATATGGATGGGGTTGCGGACGCTTGCGACCAGGATCTGGGTCGGGAAATCATAATTGTCGTAGATGGTCCTAATATCGGCAATCAGCTCGATCCCGGGATAGCCGACATCGTCGTGGCGGCCGACGAAGGGCGAGACGAAGGTCGCG
>CAZQLI010000049.1:0-10962 GCA_964594145.1 uncultured Sphingomonas sp.
GAACTGGGTCGCCGGCGGGCCAAGGTGGCAGCCGAGCTCGAGGAGGCGGAAGCCCGCTGGCTCGAGGCCAGCGAGCAGCTCGAGCAGCTCGCCGCATGAATTCGCTGGCCCTGGACCCGGCACCATTTTGCCGCGGCGTCTTTCCCGGCTAGCAGCGGCGGCATGGACTTCGACGACCTGCTCGAGCGCTATTTCGGAACGTCCGACCTCGCGGAAGCCTCGCCTGCCGTCCAGCAGGCCGGGATCGACCGGCTCCTCGTCGATTTCGGGCTTGAGACCGACAGCGCCCGGAAATTCGCTCTCTGGTCCCTCCTCTACATGCTCGGCCATGCGCCTGACATCGACGTCGCCTTCGGCA
The DNA here is from genome assembly GCA_964594145.1 of uncultured Sphingomonas sp. Taxonomy (GTDB): domain Bacteria; phylum Pseudomonadota; class Alphaproteobacteria; order Sphingomonadales; family Sphingomonadaceae; genus Sphingomicrobium. The sequence goes on from CAZQLI010000049.1 coordinate 359, forward strand.
ACCAAGCCGAGCGGGAGGCTGCCCGAAACCTGATGGACCTGATCGCGGCTTCGGGCGAGGAGTAAGACGTCAGCCGGCGGGCCGGGGAATGCGCTTTCCCTTGGTCCGGCTCGTTAGATGGAACCGGCCGCAGCGGTCGCACCGATATGTCCGGAGTGGAAGGCCGGAGCGGTCCGCGGCGACCCGGGCCTCGTCCTCTGTCCGGTAGGAAAGCTTCCTCGCACAGACACTCAGGCGCGTGCGCAACCGCTCCTCCCTGGCCCGCGTGCGATTGCCTCAGACCTTGCGAAAAAGCGAAAGCTTACCTGAACCGTCGAACGCGATTACCTGGAAACGATCCCTCGACCCGTCCGCCATCTCCATCCCGGGCGCGCCGCGCGGCATGCCAGGAACGCTGATGCCCTTGATGTCCCTGGGGCGCTCCCTGAGCAGCCGCTTCACGTCCTCGAAGGGCACATGGCCCTCGATGGTATAACCGCCGACGATGCTCGTGTGGCAGGATTCAAGCTGGTCTGGCACGCCGTGCTTGCGCTTGATCGCAGCCATGTCCGGGCTCGCGATGACGGAGACTGCAAAGCCGGCCTCCATCGCCGCCTTCGCCCAGGCCCCGCAGCAGCCGCACGAAGGATCGCGGTAAACGGTAATGGCCGCCTGGCGGAGGGACGACAGGCGGGACTTTTCCCCGCTTCCCGATCTTCGGGCAGGCCTCGAGCCGCAGCCGGCAACGATCCCTGAGCCAAGTGCCAGGGCCGCCCCGACCAGCTGTCGCCTGGTCAATATGCCTGAAACTGCCGACATCTCTCTTCTCCCGTTGAAGCTGTAGCCACGATGCGGGGCCCAAGCGCGCGCCGAGTGCATCAGAACCATAAGCGAATTCCCGCGAGCAGGTTAATGCCGCCACGCCGTTCACCCTCGGCCTCGCGGAAATCTGCCGTTGCACCAAATGCCCGCTCATATTCCACGCCGACATAAGGGGCGAAAAGCGGCGAAAGCTGGTAGCGCAGCCGAATTCCGAGCGATGCCTCGCTTAGCCCGGCCCCGATGCCAAGCTCTCGGATTTCCTGGGCGGATAGCATCATCTCGGCCCTTGGTTGCAGGATGATTTCCTGGGTGATCCGGATGTCATGCTCTGCTTCGAGCCGCGCAGTCAGCTCACCCTTGTTCGAAAGGAAGAGGGCGCCGTCGACCTCCCACCAATAGGGCGCAAGTCCCTGGAGCCCGACGACCAGGTGGACCCGGTTGGGCCCTTGCTGCGGATCGAACCTGAGGCCCGTCTGGACGTCGACCCAGGGCCCGATGGCATGGCTCCAAAGCGCCTGCACCTCTCCGTGACCGGGCTGCTTTCCCCAACCTCCCTCGAACTCGCCCTTGATCCACAGCTTGTCGATGTCACCGCCATACCAGGCCTGGGCGTCGAGCAGATAGGAATCGCGCCCCTTGCCGAAGCGGGCTTCTGCCCGTTCGACGAGGATTTTCTGCGCCGGCATCCCGCCATGCTCCTCGCCGAGGATGGCGCGGGCCCTTGCCATGCCGGTGCCCCAATAGGCGTCTGCCGCATGGCGGGGCCCAACATGGGCCTCGGCAGGGGCCGGGCCCGGCTCCGGTCCGGCCTGGACCCCAGGGGCGTGCCCCGCGTGGGGATCCGCCGCCTTTGCCCCGGACATGTCGTGCCCTGCGTGAGGATCGACGACGGGCTGGCCATGATCCTCATGTCCTTCATGCGGGTCCGGGGCCGGCTCCGGCGCGGCTTCCGACGGCATATCGTGCCCTGCGTGGGAGCCGGGCTGCTGCTGCGCCGGCATCGAGTGATCGGCATGGGGATCATGAGGTTGGGCGAGTGCTGGCCCGGCAAATGCGACCGATGCCAGGAGAAATATTGCTTGCCTCATTCCGCCGCCCCCTCGTCCAGTGGGCGGACGCTGACGACCCGCATCATGCCCGCGTGCATGTGGTAGAGGAGATGGCAGTGGAACGCCCAGTCACCCGGAGCGTCGGCGGTAAGGTCGAGATCGATATAGCTCCCTGGAAGAACCCGGACCGTGTGCTTCAGCGGCTGGTGCCCCGGGTTGCCATTGACGATCTCGAAGAAATGCCCGTGCAGGTGCATCGGGTGGGTCATCATCGTGTCGTTGATGAGCCTTAGACGGACCCGCTCGTTTCGGGCGAAGCGATAGGGCTCCGGGTTTTCGCTCAGCTTTTCGCCGTCCATCGACCACATGAAGCGTTCCATGTTGCCGGTGAGGTGGATGTCTATCCGGCGGGTAGGCTGGCGCTTGTCGCTGTTCGGCGTCAGCGAAACGAGGTCATTATAGGTCAGCGCCCGGTGCCCGGCATTATCGAGGCCGACACCCGGATGGTCGTTGCGGTTGACCGGCATCGGGGCGATCATGTCGACTCCCGGGCCGACCTCGAAGTCCACCTTGGACTTGTCCCGCATGTCGTGATCCATTGCCCCGCCACCGGCATTGCCGCCCACCTGGTGGGCAGCATGGCCGCCGCCATGGTCCATCGCCCCCATGCCCATGTCGGTCATCGTGAGGGTGGGGCGCTCGCGCAATGGTGGGACCGGGGCGCGCATTCGAGGGCGCGGCGCGAGGGTCGCGACGGCCATCCCCGAACGATCGATGCCTTCGGCGACGAAGCTGTAGGCCCGGTCCTCCGGTATGACGACCAGGTCATAGGTCTCTGCATTGCCGATCTGCAGCTCGTCGACTTCGACCGGCCTCACGTCGACCCCGTCGGTGGCGACGACGAGGAGCCTTAGCCCTGGTATGCGGACATTGAAAATCGTCTGGGCCGCGGCATTGATGATCCTTAGCCGAACGCGCTCCCCCGGCCGGAACAGCCCGGTCCAGTTTTCCGCCGGGCTGTGGCCATTGACGAGATAGGTATAGGCCGCGGCGGTGACATCGGAGATGTCCGTCGGGTCCATCCTCATCCTGGCAAACATCGCGGCATCGCCGGGGGAGAGTGGATCGGGCTTCCCGCCCAGCCGGTCGGCGAGGGTGCGCCGGTTGCGGTTGAAGAAGCCGCCCTCCTGCTTCAGCCGCGTGAAGAGATGGTGCGGCTGCATGAAGGTCCAGTCCGACAGCAGGATCACATGTTCCCGGTCATAGGCCACGGGGTCATGGCCGGCGGGATCGATGATGATCGGCCCATAATGACCGAGCTGTTCCTGGAGCCCGCTATGGCTGTGGTACCAATAGGTCCCCGACTGCCTTACAGGAAATTCGTAGGTGAAGCGGGTCCCGCCCGCGATTCCGGGAAAGCTGATCCCCGGAACACCGTCCATCTGGAATGGAAGGAGGAACCCGTGCCAGTGGATCGAGCTGTCCTCCGCCAGCCGGTTCTCGACGGTCAGCCTGACATCCTGGCCTTCCCTGAGGCGGATGAGCGGGGCAGGGACGGTCCCGTTGACTGCGACCGCGCTACCAACGCGCCCGTCCACCTCGAACCGCGCCTCGGCGATCGCCAGCATTATCTCTTCGCCGCTGAGCTCGGCATTGCCCTTGGCGGCAACGCCGCTGCTTGCCGTCCTGGCCCAGCCAGGCTGGAGTCCGGCCGCCGCGGCCAGCGCTGCACCACCGCCGATGAAGGCGCGGCGACCGATAGGAAAATCATTCATCGTCACGGATATCTCCGGCGCCCGAAGGCGCTCACCCGGGAAGTTGCTGCCGGAAAATAAAGGGTCGGGGACGCCGCTATCGAAGAGGCGGCGTCCCCGGCCGGTCAGTGGGCGTGACCGCTATGGGCCTGGTGGTCCTGCGGTGCGGAAGGAGCCGCGGCCTTGGCGCCGTCCTTCCCGTCCATGCACTCCATCTTGCCGTCCTGCTGCTTCATCTTCTCGCAGCATTCCTTGCAGTCATGTTTTTCGCCATGGTGCTTTCCATGGTCCATGGCCTCGTGACCGGCATGGGGGGCGGGTGCCGGGGCGGCCTGGCCGAAAGCAGGCAGGGCGAAGGTGAGCGCAATCGCGCCGAAAATGATCTTCATGGCATTATCTCCGTCTGGGTCTGAAATTCGCGATTGGAACTCAGCCCTGCCGTGGAGGAGGCGTCGCGATCTCGGGAACGAGGTGGCCAAAAGGCGCAACAGGGAAAATTTCCCGGGGTGCCCGCGGCCGGAGCTCGGCCATGGATAGCGGGATGCCGGCGGGCGCAATCGCGGCGCAGGCGGCAGCACAGTCCATCTTGCCGGTCGCCGGCGCCTTGTCCTCTTCCTCGCCGCCGCAGTGGTCGTTCATCGTTTGATGGTGCTGAGCGGCGGCTGCCTTGCTTGCTTGCGGCGCGGCAAATGCCGTGCTGCCCATGGTGAGCGGCATCATGACGAATGCCAGGAGCGTAAGCAGGCGGATGACGGCCGATGCCATGGCCGGGGAATAATCGCCAAAAGCTTGCTGGACAATGACCCTGGTCAATTCCGGCCTTCCAGCCCGCCAAGGATCGGGCAGTCGGGACGGTCATCGCCATGGCAGCGGGCGGCAAGGTCCTCGAGCGACTTGCGCATCTCGTCGAGCTCCCGGGCCTTTCGCCTGAGCTCGCCTGCGCGGGCGAGCGCCAGCGCCTTGACGTCGGCACTGGAACGGCCGCGATCGTGCCACAGGGCGAGAAGCTGCCGGATTTCCTCGATCGGAAATCCAAGGTCGCGGGCCCGGCCGATGAACTTCAACGTGTGGAGATCCCGCTCGTCATAGTCGCGATAGCCCGAGTCCCGGCGCGGCGCGGCCGGCATGAGTCCGATCTTCTCATAGTGGCGGATCATCCGCTGGCTGACGCCAGAGGCCCGGGAAGCCTCGCCGATCTTCATAGCCTTGCCCAGCGCAGTCGGAGCGAGTTGCCGATCACCGCGACCGAGCTGAAGGCCATCGCAGCGCCGGCAATGATCGGCGAGAGAAGTATGCCGAACGCCGGATAGAGCACGCCAGCCGCGATCGGGACGCCGGCTCCGTTGAACAGGAAGGAGAAGAACAGATTCTCCCGGATATTTCGCATCACCGAACGGCTCAGCCTTCGCGCCCGAACGATGCCCACGAGGTCACCCTTGACCAGCGTGATGGCGGCGCTTTCCATCGCAACGTCGGTCCCGGTACCCATCGCGATTCCAACGTCGGCTGCCGCAAGGGCGGGAGCGTCGTTGATGCCATCGCCGGCCATTGCGACCCTTCGTCCCTCGATCTTCAGCTGCTGGATCTTGGCCTGCTTCTGGTCCGGAAGCACGTCGGCGAACACCTCGTCGACGCCGACCTTCCGGCCAACCGATTCAGCCGTACGGCGATTGTCTCCGGTTACCATCACCACGTGAATTCCGGCTTGCTTCAATTCGGAAATGGCCTGCCTGGCGCTTTCCTTGATCGGGTCGGCGACGGCGAGGAGGCCCGCCAGCTCTCCGTCGATGGCGATGAACATGACCCCCTGTCCCTCGGCGCGGTAGGCATCGGCTTCCCTTTCGAGCGGCGAGGCATCGACTCCGAGCTCGCGAAGCAGGGTGGTGTTGCCGAGCGCCACCTTGGTCCCGCGTACGACGCCCCTGACGCCCTTGCCGGTGATGGACGCAAAGTCGCTGTTGGGTTGGAGCGGAATGCCGCGTTCTTCGGCGCCTTCGACGATTGCCTCGGCGAGTGGGTGTTCGCTTCCGCGCTCCAGCGAGGCCGCGAGCATGAGCAGCCTTTCCTCATCTGCGCCCGCGACCGGCTTGACGGCGACCAGCCGGGGCCTGCCAAGCGTCAGCGTGCCGGTCTTGTCGACGACCAGCGTATCGATCTTTTCCATCCGCTCGAGGGCCTCGGCGTTCTTGACGAGGACTCCGGCCGTCGCTCCGCGGCCGGTGCCGACCATGATCGACATGGGAGTGGCAAGTCCAAGCGCGCAGGGACAGGCAATGATCAGCACCGCGATGGCATTGACCAGCGCGTGTGCGAGCCTCGGCTCCGGGCCGACCAGCGACCAGACGATGAACGCGGCTACGGCGACCAGGACAACGCCGGGAACGAACCAGGCCGATACCTTGTCCGCCAGCGCCTGGACCGGGGCGCGCGAACGCTGCGCCTCGGCGACCATTCTCACGATCTGCGAGAGCATCGTGTCGCGGCCGACCCGCTCGGCGCGCATGACGAGGCTGCCCGTTCCGTTGACGGTCGCACCGGTGATGCGGTCCCCAGGCGATTTCTCGACCGGGACCGGCTCGCCGCTGATCATCGATTCATCGACAGAGCTGCGGCCCTCGACCACGACCCCGTCGACCGGCACTTTCTCGCCCGGGCGGATCCGGAGCAGGTCACCGACATGGACATGGTCGAGCGGAATGTCCTCCTCGATGTCATCGCGCAGCCTTCGGGCGGTCTTTGGCGCAAGGCCGAGAAGCGCCCGGATCGCCGCGCCGGTTGCCGAGCGGGCCCTGAGCTCGAGAACCTGCCCGAGGAGAACCAGCGTGGTGATGACCGCTGCTGCCTCGAAATAGACCGGCACCAGCCCGTTCATCGTTCGCAGCGATGACGGGAAGATCTGGGGTGCGATGGTGGCGACGATGCTGAACCCATAGGCGGCGCCGACGCCAAGACCGATCAGGGTGAACATGTTGGGCAGGCGCGTCTTCAGCGATGCCCAGAAACGCTCGAAGAAGGGCCAGCCCGCCCACAGGACGACGGGCGTAGCGAGCGCCAGCTGGACCCATGTCGAGGTCCTCGGCGGCAATGGGTGCCACCCCGTGAGGTCGGGCCCCATCGCGAGGAGCAGCAGTGGAATGGAGAAGATCGCGCCGACCCACAGGCGCCGGCTCATGTCGACGAGCTCGGGGTTGGGCCCTTCCTCGAGGCTGGGCTCCAGCGGTTCAAGGGCCATGCCGCAGATCGGGCAGCTGCCCGGGCCCTCCCGGCGGATTTCCGGGTGCATCGGACAGGTCCAGATGCTGCCGGCGGCAACCACCCTCGGCTCCTCGTCGGACGGGTTGAGATAGCTGTCGGGATCGGCCCGGAACCGCTCGAGGCACCTCGCGCTGCAGAAATAATGGGTCGTGCCGTCCAGCTCGTGGTGATGAACCGCGGTCTTCGGATCGACCTTCATCCCGCAGACCGGGTCGGTCACGCTTGTCCCGTCATCCTGCTCGCCAGCCGAATGGTGGCTGCAGTGCGCATGTTCGGCCATGGCTGTTCCTTCCGCTCGAGTCGCCATGTGGGGAGTAATGGACCTTGACACAATGTCAGGGTCAAATCGCGTTGCGCCCCTGGGGGCCTGAACGGCTTGGGAAGCCCGCTGTCCTCACCAGCAACGTTGGAACGGCATTTTACGCCCGCCGGCCGGCCCCTCGTAGCATTACCTATCTTCGCTGAGCGGTGTTTCTGTCACATCCCGCTCCATGAACTGGAACAATGTTCGTCTTGAACTGGCTGCGAATGAAGCTTTCCCGCGCGGGTCGCCCGGGCGGGCATTTCTGCTGCACGTTCCAATGGATGGCGATGGACAGATTGACCCCGAGGCATTGGCCCGAGATCCAGGCCGGGCGACCGTCCGGCGCTTCTGGGGCTCCGAGCCCGATTCCTTCGGGCCAATCGAGGTGAGCGATGGCGGCTGGTCGCTTCGCTGCGGCCAGGGGACGGGCGCAAGATCGACGTTCGTCCTCGAGAAGGCGCCGCTGCGCCTCGACCGGGAGATCAATGTCGGAGAGCCAGGGGGAACTGTCCTTCGGTTCCGGGTGGCAAGCGTTCGCAGCACGGGCCGCAGCAGCTGACGAGACGGGATTATGGCTTTTGTGAATTGATGCTATCCGGTGGCCGATGATAGGCCCGCATTACGCCAGTAGCGAATCCCACTTCCGGTCCATTCTCGCCACCATCCCCGACGCGATGGTCGTCATTGACGAGACCGGTCACATCCTGTCCTTCAGTGCCGCTGCAGAGAAGATGTTCGGCTATGCCGAGCAGGAAGTGCTCGGCGAAAATGTCGCGATCCTCATGCCCTCGCCGGATCGCGAGCAGCATGACCAGTATCTCAAGAATTATCTTGCGACCGGGCAGCGCAAGATCATCGGCATCGGCCGCGTCACGACCGCTCGGCATCGCAATGGCAATACCTTCCCGATCGAGCTCGCCGTCGGCGAGGCGTTTATCGACGAAAGGCGGATCTTCACCGGCTTCATCCACGACATTACGCAGCGCCAGCAGGCCGAGATGAGGCTCCAGGACCTGCAGGCCGAGCTGGCCCATGTCGGCCGGATCAGCGAGGTCGCTTCGCTTGCAACCTCGCTTGCCCACGAACTCAACCAGCCGCTGACGGCGATCGCCAATTATTCGGAAGCTGCCCGGGACCTGTTCGAGGGCGAGATCGACGAAGAAAAGGTGCAGCTGATCCGGGAGGCGCTCGACGAAACGGTCAACGAGGCGATCCGTGCCGGGCAGATCGTTGCCCGATTGCGCCAGTTCATCAGTCGCGGAGATACCGAAAGGCAGATGGAATCCCTCTCGCGGCTCATCGGCGAGGCGAATGCGCTGGCACTGGTTGGAACGCGCGAGCACGGCATCGACGTCCAGGTGCTGCTCGACCGCAGCGCCGACATGGTGTTCGTCGACCGGGTCCATATCCAGCAGGTGCTGATCAACCTCATCCGCAACGCGATCGACGCGATGATGGATAGCAGCACAAGGTCACTGGTCATCCGGACCGAGGCGGGACCCGATGATCTCGTGACGATCAGCATCGAGGATACCGGCTCGGGGATCAGCGAAGGGGTTGCCCAGCAGCTTTTCCGGCCTTTCATCAGCACCAAGCAGGCTGGAATGGGGATCGGGCTTTCCATTTGCCGCAATATCATCGAGGCCCATGGCGGGCATATCTGGTTCGAGCCGAGGGCTGGAGGCGGAACGAGCTTCCGCTTCACGGTCCCGACAATGGAGGCGACCAATGAGTGAGGAAAGGCTGGTCCACCTGGTCGACGATGACGATTCCGTCCGTCGATCGGTCGGGTTCATGCTCAAGACGTCGGGCCTTACGGTGAAATCCTATGCATCCGGAACCGAGCTCCTGAAGGAAGTCCGGACACTGGAGCCCGGCTGCATCCTGCTCGACATACGCATGCCCGGGATCGATGGCCTCGAAGTGCAGCAGGAACTGCAGAAAGCCGGAATCGACCTGCCGGTCATCATCATGACCGGGCATGGCGACATCCCGCTCTCGGTCCGGGCGATGAAGGCAGGAGCGATCGATTTTATCGAGAAGCCCTTTGAGAAGGCGACCCTGCTTGCAGCGCTTGACGAGGGCTTCCGGGCCATGACGCACTCGGAGGCCGGGCGGGAGCGGGCAAAGAACGCCGTCGTTCGGCTCCAGGCCCTGACTCCCCGCGAGCGCGACGTCCTTGACGGCCTGTCCAGGGGCCTTCCCAACAAGACCATTGCCTATGACCTTGGCATCAGCCCCAGGACTGTCGAAATCCACCGCGCAAACCTCATGACAAAGCTGGAGGTGCGTAGCCTCTCCGAGGCGCTTCGACTGGCTTTCGCGGCGGAAGAAATCGAGGCCGGCCCCACCAGCGAATGACGCGCGGCTCGACCGCTCCCGAGGCGGGGAGGTTCCGGCCGTCACGGCGACCGGCTGCATCGCGGCTTTTTTTGTGCGGCGATTGGCGCTTTCTGCAGGAAACTGCTAAAATGCTTTCGACGCGACGGCTTGTCTGAGTTTCGCCGCTTGCGCCGCACGCCGGCGCTGCCACAGATGGCGCCGGCTTCTCCGTGGAGGAGCGTCATTTATGGTCAAAAATGTCGGTTTGGTCGATCGCGTAGTCAGGCTTTGCGTTGCGGCCCTGCTCGCCTTCCTTGCGTTCACGACCTCGGTACAAGGTTGGGGTGAGACCATCAGTTACATCGCTGCCGCCTATCTGGCGATAACCGCGATTGTCGGCCACTGCTTCATTTACCGTTCCCTGGACGTCAACAGCTACGAACATGGCGGCACCTACCATAGCGGTGAGGACCCGTTTGACGGCAGGGGAGGGGACTGAGTTTCGCAAAGCCGGGCGCCACCAGGAGCTCGACGCCCGTAAGGGGGCGCCGAAGCCCCCGGTAAGCCGCGCGCGGATCGCAAAAGTGGCAAGGCACGCGCATTTCGCGTCTGCCGCCGCGGTTATTCATTCATCGCCCCGACCGGGACGAACGGAACTGGCCTGATTGTCGAGTCGCCGGGGCGCCGCGCCGGACCTGGCCCGTTAAAGGAAAAGGCCCCGCATTTCTGCGGGGCCTTTTTTTGGCTGGCGCCGGCCGGGACCGGCAGCCAGCTAGTCCTTGTCCTCGCCGGTGAGGAAGGCCGGGGCGAACGCAGGCGCTTCGCCCTCGTCCCGGTCCCGGCGCGAGCCACGGTCGCCACGGTCTCCGCGGTCGCCACGGTCTCCGCGGTCTCCCCGGTCGCCACGTTCGCCGCGATCCCGGCGGGGTCCGCGGTCACGATCGCCGCGCTCCCGGCGTGGGCCACGATCACCACGATCGCCGCGCTCGCGCGGCTCACGGGGCGGACGCGTATCTTCGAGCTCGGCACCGCTTTCCTGGTCGACGAGACGCATCGACAGGCGAACCTTGCCGCGCGGATCGATCTCGAGCACCTTGACCTTCACTTCCTGGCCTTCGG
>CAZQLI010000050.1:0-10805 GCA_964594145.1 uncultured Sphingomonas sp.
TACCGCGCTCGAGGAGGCCGACCGGGTCAAGACCGACTTCGTCGCCAACATGAGCTATGAGCTTCGAACCCCGCTGACCTCGATCGGCGGCTTCGCCGAGATGCTCCAGGCCGGTTATGCCGGCGAGCTCCCTGGACCGGCGAAGGAATATGTCGGCGCCATCCTTGAATCGGTCGATCGCCTGTCGAAGCTGATCAACGACGTCCTCGACCTCACCCAGGCGGATACCAAGGGGGTCTCGCTCGAGCGCGAGAGGGTCGATATCGCCGGCATGTGCCGGGCAGCGGCCGAGGCGCTGCGGGCGAGGGCCGACGACAAGAAGCAGAAGCTCGAGCTCGCACTGGAAGGAAGCGCCGGCAGCGTGGTCGGCGATGCAAGACGCCTCCGGGAGTCGGTCGAGCATATCCTTCGCAACGCGGTTTCCTATACCGAGGAGGGCGGGCATATCTGGCTCAAGGCATCGGGCGATGACGAGCAGGCGACGATCGTCATCGTCGACGATGGCCCGGGCATCCCTGCCGGGCAGCGGGAGCGTGTATTCGCCCGCTTTCACCGCTCCGGTGCGACGCGCGGGGAGGCCGCGCTCGGCCTCGGGCTCCCACTGACCCGGCAGTTCATCGAAGCCCATGGCGGAACGGTTAAGCTGGAGTCTGCTGTAGGGAAGGGGACCAGTCTCACCCTCACCATCCCCCGGGCACCCAAGTGAAGATCTTAAGCGAGACCGAGATGCTGGCGCTCGGCCAGCGCATCGCGGGCCTGTTGAAGGCCGGCGACATCGTGACCCTGTCGGGTCCCTTGTCGGCAGGGAAGACGACCCTCGTCCGGGGCATGCTGGCGGGCCTTGGCCATGAAGGCGACGTTCCAAGCCCGAGCTTCGCGATCGTGCAACCCTATGAGATGCTCTTTCCACCGGTTTGGCATGTCGACCTGTACCGCATTGAAAACACGTCAGATATCATCGAACTTGGCCTCGAGGACGTCGGCCAGGAGGGAGTCCTCATCGTCGAATGGCCGGAACATGCAGGCCCCGGTGCGTGGCCCGGAGCACTCGCACTGTCGCTCGAGGTCGACGATAAGGGCGCTCGCGCCTTGACAGCGAGGGTGCCCGCGTCATGGGAAGGGCGATGGCCGCCCCAATGATTCCCCCCGCCGCTGCTGCCGATTTCCTTGCCCGCCACGGCTGGGCCGATGCGCAGATCCTGCCGCTCGCCGGGGACGCGAGCTTCCGCCGCTATTTCAGGGTCCGCCTCGGCGAGCAGCGGGCAGTGCTGATGGATGCACCGCCGCCGCACGAGGACCCGCGTCCTTTCGTCCGGGTCGCGAACTGGCTGGAGGAAATCGGGCTGGTCGCGCCGCGGGTACTGGCGGCCGACCTCGAGCAGGGCCTGCTGCTGCTCGATGACCTGGGCGACCGCCGGATGCGCGAGGCCGTCGATGCCGAGCCTGACGCGGAACGCGACCTCTACGAGACCGCGGTCGACGTGCTGGTCCATCTTCACCGCCAGCCGCCGATGCCTGGCCTTCCGCCACATGGCATCGACGAATGGCTGGCGGAGCTCCGCCTGTTTCCCGACTGGTACGTCCCCGCGGTCGGCCTCGAGCCCGTCGACGTCGGCAGCTGGGACGCCGCCTGGCGCATGGTGCTGGAACCCGTTGCGCGCGACGGCCTTGGCCCGGTTACCGTGCTTCGCGACTATCATGCGGAAAACGTCATGCTGATCGATGGCCGCGGCGGGGTCGAGCGGTTCGGCCTACTCGACTTCCAGGACGCGCTTTCCGGCCACCCCGCCTATGACCTCGTATCGGTCCTCGAGGACGCGCGCCGCGACGTCCCGGCCGCGCTGGAGCGGGCGATGATCGACCGCTACAAGGCGAGCGCCGGGTCAGACGACCGGTTCGAACCCGCCTATTGGGCGCTGGCGGCACAGCGCAACACGCGCATCCTCGGTGTCTTCTGCCGCTTGTGGAAGCGTGACGGCAAGGAGCGCTACAAGCAGTTCCAGCCGCGCATGTGGGGGCTGCTCGAGCGCGATCTCGCCAAGCCGGGCCTGGAACCGGTCCGCGAGTGGTTCGACGCCAATATTCCTTCCGCCTTCCGCGCCGCCGCCTGGGAAGGCAGGCCGGCATGAGGAAGGCGAAGGCGCTTGCGCTGAGGCCAGGCATCGAGGCCAGGGTGCCCGACACGGCTTTCATCCTCGCCGCCGGGCTCGGCAAGCGCATGCGCCCGCTTACCGCGAGCAGGCCAAAGCCGCTGGTCGAGGTCGCCGGCAAGCCACTCATCGACCATGTCCTCGACCGGCTCCGGGCTGCCGGGATTTCCAAGGTCGTGGTCAATGCCCATTATCTCGCCGACGCGCTGGAAGCCCATCTCAAGGCAAAGGCGCGAGATTTCGAGCTGTCGATCAGCGACGAGAGAAAGCAGCTGCTCGAAACCGGCGGCGGCCTGAAACAGGCACTTCCCTTGATCGGGTCCGACCCCTTCCTCGTCGTCAACAGCGACAATTACTGGGTCGATGGCCCGGCTGACACGCTCCACCTCCTGGCATCGCTGTGGCGCGAGGAGGAGATGGACGCACTGTTGCTGCTCGTCCCGCAGGCGCGCGCGTTCAACCATGGCGGGCAGGGCGACTTCCACATGGCATCGGATGGCAGGCTCTCGAGGCGCGAGCGGGGCAAGGTCGCGCCGTTCGTCTACACCGGGATCCAGATGATCTCGAAGCGCCTCCTGCGGGACGCGCCGGACGGTCCATTTTCCACCAATATCCTGTGGGACCGGGCGATCGAGGAGGGGCGCTGCTTTGGCGCGGTCCACCAGGGACTGTGGTTCGACGTCGGCAACCCCGCGGCAATCAAGGCGACCGAGCGCGTTCTCGCCCATGGCTGAGGCGGGCCTGTTCCAGCGCCGGGCCCCCGGCGATCCGCTCGTCTACAATATCCCTGCCCACCGAAGCTTCGCCGACGCCCTTGCCGTCGGGCTGGTCCAGGCCATCGGCGATGAACCCGGTCTCCTTGCAAAGGGCCGCATTCTCCTTCCAAACAACCGCGCGGTGAGGAGCTTGACCGAGGCCTTCGTCCGGGCAAGCGAGGGCGGTCTGGTCCTTCCCCGGCTCGTCGCGATCGGTGACGCCGACCTCAGCGAACGGATCGGCGGCGCCCTCGACCCGATCGACCTTTCCGCCGACATCCCGCCAGCGATGGACCCGTTCGAGCGGCTCCTGATGCTTGGCCGTCTCCTCCGGACGGATGGAGAAGGCGCAGCGGAGGCATTGCGGCTCGCGGTCGAGCTTGGACGAACCATGGACCAGCTCGCGGTCGAGGAAATCCCGGCCACGCGCCTCGAGGGCGCAGTCTCCGAAACGCCGGAGCTCGCCGAGCATTGGCTGCGCTCGATCGAGCGGTTCCAGGGGCTGCTGGCGAAATGGCCCGCGCTGCTGGAGGAACGGCAGCTCATCGACCTTGCCGACCGCCGGAACCGGCTGCTTCGACTGCTGGAAAGGCGCTGGGCGGACCGTCCGCCGGAGGGGTTCACCATTGCCGCGGGAATCACCACCTCGGCGCCGGCGATCGCTGCGCTGCTGGCGCGCGTTGCACGGCTCGATCGCGGCGCGGTCGTCCTTCCAGCGCTCGGCGATTCAAGGCTGGTCCCGGAAGAGGAATGGAAGGCGCTCGGCCCGGACGAAGAGGGCCGGGGCGAGGAAACCCACCCCCAATATCACCTGAAGCGATTGCTTCGACTGATGGGCGTCTCCCGTGACGAGGTCCCGGCCTGGCGGGCGGGAGGAAGGGCAGCATCGCCTGCGGCCCGCAGCAGGGCGGTCGCCAATGCCATGGCGGCGCCGCGCTTCAGCGGGAAATGGACCAGCCTCAAGCCCGGAGAGCGCCGGCTGACCGGGATCCGGGTGGCCGAGCTTCCCGATCCTGCAAGCGAGGCGCAGGCAATTGCCATCGCCCTTCGCGAGGCGCTCGAGACCCCTGGAAAAACCGCCGCGCTGGTGACCCCCGACCGGGAGCTCGCCGAGCGCGTCGCCGCCCATCTCGAACGCTGGGGGATCGAGGCCGATGACAGCGCCGGCCGGCCCCTGTCGCGAACCCCCGCCGGAACGTTTCTGCTTTCCATTGCGTCGGCCGTTGCGGAGAACCTCGCGCCGGTGCCGCTGCTCGCGCTCCTCAAGCACCCGCTTGTCGGTGGGGAGGGCGAGGCCCGGCTTCGCTGGCTCGACACGGTCCGGCAGCTCGATCTCGGGCTGAGGGGGCCAAGGCCAAGAGCCGGGCTCGAGGGGCTCGACCAGCATTTTGCCGAGAAGAAGCTGGACCGCAAATGGGAGCGCGCACGGCCGCTCGTCCTCGACCTTGCGGCCGGTACGAAGCCGGGCAGCCTGAGGGCGCTGGCCGCCAGGCTCCGCGAGGCAGCGGAGCGGCTCTCGGGCGAGGTGGCCTGGCGTGGCCCCGACGGGCGGCTTGCCGCCGAGTTCCTGGCCCGGCTCGAAGGATCCGACGACGCCGCGGCCATGGAGCTTGCAGGAGAGGACATGCTCCCGGTGCTTCGCTCGCTGATGGACCAGCTTCCGGTCCGCCAGCCCTATGGGGGGCATCCGCGCCTTGCCATCCGGGGCCTCATCGAGGCCAGGCTGCAAAAGGCCGACCTGATGATCCTCGGCGGCATGAACGAGGGCGTCTGGCCATCCCTTCCAACCCCGGATCCCTGGCTTGCGCCCCAGGTACGAAGGACCCTCGGCCTTCCGGGACTCGAATTTCGAACGGGCCTGGCCGCGCATGATTTCATGAGCGCTCTCGGCGCGCCGCGCGTCCTCTTGACCCGCGCGCGGCGCGACGGGCGATCGCCGACGGTCGCATCACGCTTCTGGCTGAGGCTCCAGGCCCTGACCGGCGGGATGACCCGTGACCAGCGGCTCGAACGGCTTGCGCTGGCGATCGACGCAAGCGCTTCCACCACGCCGGCCAGCCGGCCAGCACCGGTGCCTCCGGTAGAAGCCCGGCCAACGCGAATTGCGGTAACCGACCTTGACCGGCTGAAGGCCGATCCATTCGCCTTCTATGCCAAGGCCATCCTCAAGCTGAGAAAGGAGGAACCGGTCGACGCCGAGCATCACGCCGCCTGGAAGGGTACCGCCGTCCACAAGGTGCTGGAAGACTGGTTCCGCGAGGACCGCTGCGCCCCCAGTCGCCTGAAAGCGAGAGCGGGGGAGCTGGTTGCCGACGCCGCGATCCACCCGATGCTTCGCGCTCTTTGGGCACCCAGGCTGATGGAAGCGATCGACTGGATCGAGCGCGAAGCCGCGGCGGACCGGGAAGCCGGCAGGCAACCGATCCTCGCCGAGGAGTTCGGCGAGGCCGAAATTGCCGGGGTGACGCTTTTTGGGAAGGTCGACCGCATCGACCGCCTGCCCGATGGCAGGCTTGCCATCGTCGATTACAAGACCGGCAAGGCGCCGGCAAAAAAGGCCGTCGAGGAGGGCTATGCGCTGCAGCTCGGGCTACTTGCGCTGATCGCGCGCGAAGGTGGCTTCGCCGGGATCAGCGGCGAGGCCGGTGCCTATGAATATTGGTCGCTTGCCAAGAACAATGGCCGCATCGGCTACCGCCAGTCGCCCGACGATGGAAAGCAGGCCGGCAGCTTTGCTGATCGCGCCCTTGGCCATTTCGCCGAGGCCGCTTCGAAATGGCTGCTTGGCGACGAACCCTTCGAGGCCAAGCTCGACCCGGCCTATGCCCCTTACGAGGACTATGACCAGCTGATGCGGCTGGAAGAATGGTATGGCCGTGATTAGCTCAGTCGGTGGGGTCGGACGGCGGGGAATTCCGCTTGGGCTTCTTCTTGACGGACGAGGCGTAGAGCAGGGCTGCGACGATCGCCGCCGAGCCGATGCCAACGGCCACGCCAGCCTTCTTGAGCTTTGCCCGCCGTTCCTCGCCCCGCTTTTCTGTATCGCTCATCCCAACCTCTCGCATGACGCAGTGCAACGTCCCTATGCGTTGGCGGGGACGTTGGAAAGGGACCATCTGTGAGTCGCCGGCTATCAACGCTCCACCGGCTGGAGGGGGCGCAGGCAGCGGCGTCCGACCCGCTGGTCCATGCCGCCCTGTCCGCGTCGGCGGGTACCGGCAAGACCCATGTCCTCACCTCGCGCGTGCTCCGGCTGCTTCTTCGCGGGACACCGGCCCAGGCCATCTTATGCCTGACCTTCACCAAGGCCGGGGCGGCCGAGATGGCCAACCGGCTCGGCGAGCGGCTGGCACGCTGGGTGCGGCTTCCCGACGAATATCTTTCGAGCGAATTGGCGGCGCTCGGCGAGGATGACGGACGAGAGGCGCTGGCAAGGGCGCGGCGCCTGTTCGCCGAAGTGCTTGAAGCTCCTGGCGGCGGGCTCCGCATCCAGACCATCCACAGCTTCGCCCAGGCACTGCTCGCCGCCTTCCCGGCAGAAGCCGGGATCGGCGCTGGCTTCCGGCCGATCGAGGGGCGGGCCGAGCAGGAGCTTGCCCGCCGGACGCTCGCAGCGATGCTCGAGCGAGCCGAGACCGAGGACAATCGGCAGCTGCTCGACGACGTGTCGGCGCTAAGCCTCAGGCTCGGCGAGACCGGCGCCGAATCCTACCTCCTGCGCTGTTCGACCGCCCACGAGGCACTGGAGGCCCTCGGCCCACCAGAGACGATCGAGCCGCTGGTCCTCGAGATGATCGGGATCGAGGGAGGCGACGCAAGGGCCTGGATGGAAGGCCAGCTCAGCGACGACGAAATCGACCTGGAACTGATCGAACGGCTGATCGCCGCCAACCGCGCCTGGGGAACCGGCACCGGGGGGAAGATCGTCGATAACCTCACCGCCTTCCGCAATTCGTCGCCCGGGGCACGGGCCCTCGTCCTCGACGCGATCGGGGCCGGGCTGGTGACCGCCAAGGGCGAACCTTGCAAGTCGAAGCCAAGGCAGTTGGCGGCCGAACCGGATTATGACGAGCTTCTTGCCCATTTTGCTGCCTGGCTTACCGGGTTGAGGCGCATCGCCTGCGCCTGCGAGCTCGCGAAGACCCAGGCCGCCGGGCTTCGGGCCGGCCAGGCCTTCGCGCGCTCCTATGTCCGGGCCAAGCAGGCGCAGGGCGTTGCGGATTTCGACGACCTCATCGCCTGGACGAGGCGCCTCTTCGAGCAGCCCGGAATGGGCGAATGGGTCCGCTACAAGCTCGACCAGCGAACGGACCACATATTGGTCGACGAGGCCCAGGATACCAACGCCGACCAGTGGGCGATCGTCGACGCCCTCGCAGGGGAGTTTTTCAGCGGCAACCCCGAAGCCGAGCATCGCTGGCGGACGCTCTTCATGGTCGGAGACTATAAGCAGGCGATCTTCGGCTTCCAGGGAACCAATCCCCGCGAATATGAGCAGTTCCGGGCAAGGACGTCCGCCAAGGCGGCATTGCTGCTCGAGACCTCGGCCCAGTCCACCATCGTCGCCCGGGAATTTCGTGACCTGTCGATCGACGCGAGCTTCCGTTCATCGCCGGCAGTGCTCGAGCTGGTCGATGCACTGATCAGGGAAGTGGGCCACGAGGCGATGGGCCTCGCCGAGCCGCCAAATCCCCACCAGGCGTTCCACTCGGCCCGCTACGGCCGTGTCGAGCTTTGGCCGCCATTTGACGCTACCAGCAGCACGAATGGCGACAGCGGCGAGGAAGGCTGGATCGACGAGCCGGTCCGGCTCTACGCCGATGCACTTGCAAAGCAGGTTCGCCAGTGGCTGTCCGACGCGCCGCTGATGGCGAGCACCGGCCGGCCGCTTTGCGCGGGCGACATACTGATCCTCGTCAGGAGCCGCACCGAGCTTGCCTCGCTCATCGTCGCGCGGCTCTACGCGCAGGGTGTCCCGGTCGCCGGCATCGATCGCCTCCACCTTCACAAGCCGCTGGCGGTCAAGGATCTCCTTTCGGCGATCAGCTTTGCAGTCCAGCCGCTCGATGATCTCAACCTGGCAGGCCTCCTCGTCTCGCCGCTGGTCGGCTGGAGCCAGGAACAGCTCTACGGGCTCGCCCATGGCCGGCCGGGAAAGCTGTGGAACGAGCTGTCGAAGCGCCGCGAGGAAAGCCCGGAGTGGGGAAGGGCCCATGAGCTGCTGGCAAGCTGGCTCGCCATGGCCGACTATGTGACGCCCTCGCGCTTTCTCGAGACGATCCTCTCCGGCCCGCTCGGCGGGCGGCGCAAGCTATTGCAGCGGCTGGGCGAGGCCGCGCGAGACCCGATCGAAGAGCTGGTGGCGAGCGCGCTGGCATTCGAGCGCGAGGAAATTGCCTCGCTCGACCGGTTCCTCGCCTGGTTCGGCCAGGGCGAGGTCGAGGTGAAGCGCGATGCCTCGGCGCCGTCCAACGCGGTGCGGGTGATGACCGTCCATGGCGCAAAGGGCCTCGAGGCCCCGCTCGTCGTCCTCGCCGACGCGACCCATGACCCCGATAGGGTCGGCGGCACGTCCCCGGTGGTCGAGGTGCCGGTCCCGGGCGCGGGGCCGGTCCCGGTGATCCGGCCGAGGGCCGATGAATGCGCCCCCCTGTTCCGTGCGCTGCTCGACGAGGCGAGCGCTGCCGACAGCGAGGAACATTGGCGGCTGGCCTATGTCGGCCTCACGCGCGCCGCCGAGCGGTTGGTCGTCGCCGGAGTGAAGCCCAAGCGCGACGTTCCGGCAAAGAGCTGGCACGCCATGGCGGCACGGGCGATGGAGGCACTCGGGGCGGAAGCGATCGAGCTCGAGGGCTGGGGCGTTGGAAAGGCGTTCGAAAAAGGGACCCTGGCCTCGAGGAAGGGCGGCGCCAAGGCGCCGCTCCGGCCGATTTCGGTCCCGCCATCGCTCCTTGGGCCCGCGCCGGCGGAGCCCCGGCCGCCAAGGCCGCGCGCGCCGTCACAGCTGGTCGAGGACCAGGACTCGCTGCCTCCTCCTGGCCCGGCGATGCGCGAGGCCGCGCGGCGGGGAAATCTTCTCCACGCGCTGTTCGAGCGGCTCCCCGGAGTCCAGGCCGATGAACGAAGGTTGCTCGCGCTTCGCTGGCTCGAGCGCGCGCAGGTTCCGGCCGAGACGAGGGACGAAATCGCCGACGCGGCCTGTTCGCTCATCGCCGATCCGCGCTTTGCCGACCTGTTCGGGCCGGGAGCGCTGGCCGAGGCGCCGATCGCCGCGACGCTTCCAGACGGGACCGTCATTGCCGGGACGGTCGACCGGCTCTTGATCGAGCCCGACCGGGTGAGGGTGATCGACTTCAAGACCGGCCGGAGCGTCCCGTGCAGCGTCGAGGGCGTGCCACCCGCCCACCGCCGCCAGATGGAGGCCTATGCCGACGCGCTCGAAGTGATTTTTCCGGGGCGGCGGATCGAGGCATCGCTGCTCTACACGTCCGGCCCGCGGCTCATCACGCTGACCGGTTGAGCATTGCGGTTCGTGCCCCCATATCAGGCCGGAACTTGATTTCGAAGGAGTCCCCGATGGGCCAGAATACCAAGACCGTCACAGACCAGAGCTTCCAGGCCGACGTGCTCGGCGCCGACAAGCCGGTGCTCGTCGATTTCTGGGCGGAGTGGTGCGGCCCGTGCCGGATGATCGCCCCGGCGCTCGAGGAGATCGCGGCGGAGCTCGGCGAGAAGGTGACGATCGCCAAGATCAACATCGACGAGAACCCCGATACGCCGGGCCGCTACGGCGTCCGCGGCATTCCCACCATGCTATTGTTCAAGAACGGCGAAGCGGTCGCGCAGAAGGTCGGCGCGGCCCCGCGCAGCCAGATCCAGCAGTGGCTCGAAGGACAGCTCGCGACAGAGGGTCAATCCAACCTCGGCTAATCGTCGCGCGTTCACCGGCGATTGAATTGACGTAAGGGCGGGCGCCTCTTACATCGCCCGCCAAACCGGGCTGCACCCAGGCGAACGCCTGGGGTCAGTCCTTTCGCCCGTCCGCGGGCGATTATTTCTCCTGCCCCGTGCAGCCGGCTTTTTGAGGAACTGTTCGCCCCATGCTCGCCTCCCTGGCCAAGAATATCTTTGGATCGGCCAACGATCGTTACGTCGCCAAGCTCCGCAGGATCGTCGAGGTCATCAACGGCCACGAGGCGGCGATCTCGGCCCTTTCGGACGACGAGCTCCGCGGCCAGACCCAGCTGTTCAGGGAACGGCTTGCGCACGGCGCGAAGCTCGACGACCTGCTCCCGGAAGCGTTCGCGACCGTTCGCGAAGCGGGCGTCCGGGTCCTCGGCCAACGCCACTATGACGTGCAGATGATCGGCGGCATCGTGCTCCATCGCGGCGAGATCGCCGAGATGCGGACCGGCGAGGGCAAGACGCTGGTCGCGACGCTCGCGGTCTATCTCAATGCCCTTCCGGGCAATGGCGTGCACGTCGTCACCGTCAACGATTATCTCGCCCGGCGCGACGCGGAATGGATGGGCCAGATCTACCGCTTCCTCGGCCTTACGGTCGGGGTCATCGTCCCCAACCTCAGCGATGTCGAGCGGCGCGAGGCCTATAACGCCGATATCACCTACGCGACCAACAACGAGCTCGGGTTCGACTATCTTCGCGACAATATGAAGTTCAGCCGCTCGCAGATGGTGCAGCGGCCGTTCAACTACGCGATCGTCGACGAGGTTGACTCGATCCTGATCGACGAGGCGCGGACGCCGCTCATCATTTCCGGCCCGCTCGACGACAAGTCCGAGCTCTACATGAGCGTCGATGCCATCGTGAAGCAGTTCGGCGAGAGCGACTATGAAAAGGACGAGAAGCAGAAGAGCGTCGTCCTGACCGAGGACGGGAC
>CAZQLI010000051.1:0-10692 GCA_964594145.1 uncultured Sphingomonas sp.
GACCTCTGCAGTGCGATTGCAGCGCTCTCCCATCTGAGCTACAGCCCCGCGCCCTACGGTGAGGCGGCTCATTAGCGGGCGTTTTCCCCTCTGGCAACGCCCTTGCCTGCCCCTTTTTCGCTCCGGCGTTTCCCCTCGTCATTTCGGCCTCCTCCGCCGGAACGCGATGCCATTCCCTTCGTTGCTTTCAACAGGGTTTCCCGGCGGGCGGGCTCGTCTGATTAAGGAGGAATTTCCATGGCTTATGACCGATACGAAGGCCGACGCGGCTGGCGCGAACCCCGCTCACGCTTTTCCCAGGACCAGGATGACCGGTACGAGCATCGCGGCCGCAGCTGGGACCGCGACGACGACGACCGCGAGCGCGGCTTTTTCGAGCGTGCCGGCGACGAAGTGGCAAGCTGGTTCGGCGACGAGGAGGCTGAGCGCCGCCGCCGCGAAGATGCGCGGATGCGCGGGGACGATGACAGCTGGCGGCGCCCGCGGTCGTCGTTCGGTGATGATGACTATTCCCGCTACGACCGCCAGGCACGGTTCCGCGATGAGGGCTATAGGCGGCCTTACACGGGCCGGTTCAGTGGCCGCCGCGGCCCGGGCGGCGACGAGGGACGCTTTGACCGGAACTATCCGCCCGAACGGGGATGGTCGGAACGCTGGGACCGCTCGCCGTCGCGCGATTTCACCGGCACCGCTTCGGGTCTTCACGACCCGCATTACAGCGAATGGCGCCGCCGCCAGATCGAGGCGCTCGACCGCGACTATGACGAGTATCGCCGCGAAAACCAGAGCCGCTTCGAGAGCGAGTTCGGCAATTGGCGGACGACCCGCGAAGGAAAGCGCCGCATGCTTGACCAGGTTCGCGAGCACATGACCGTCGTCGGCTCCGACGAGGAGCATATCGGGACGGTGGACTGCGTGCGCGGCGATCGTATCGTCCTCACCAAGGGCGACAGCGAAGATAACCGTCACCATGCCTTGAGCTGTTCGATGGTCGATCGGATCGAAGGCGACCGGGTCATCCTCGACCAGCCGGCAAGCGAGGCCAGGCGCCGGTTCGAGAATGAAAGCCGGACAAGCGGATTCTTCCGCGACGAGCGGGACGAGGAGCGCGGGCCGCATATTCTCAACCGGAGCTTTTCGGGCACCTACGAACGATAGGCTCCCGGGATAGCGATTGATGGGCCCGGGCGCGGAAGCGCCCGGGCCTTTCGTTTGCGAGCCGATCGGCCTAACTCGCCTGCAACGCTTTTCGGGAGGAACTGACTATGGCCCGTGCATGGCATCTAATGCGACGGCCTGAGGGCTTGCCCGCGCCCTCGGATTTCGAGCTCAAGTCCCTTGATCTGCCGGAACTCGGCGAGGGAATGGTGCATGTCGCTAACCGGTGGCTCTCGGTCGATCCCTACATGCGCAGCCGGATGAATGACGTGAAAAGCTATGTTCCACCGTTCGCGCTCGACGCGCCCCTCGAGGGAGGTGCGATCGGTGAGGTGATCGAGAGCAAGGATCCCGGCTTCAAGCCCGGGGACCTGGTGATCCACATGGGCGGCTGGCGCGACGAGACGGTGGCCCCGGCGTCATCACTCAATAAGCTCCCGGCAATCCCCGGCGTAGAACCGGAGGCATTTCTCGGAAACCTCGGACTTACCGGCGGCACGGCCTATTTCGGGCTGCTCGACGCTGCATCGGCGAAGGAAGGCGACCGAGTCTTCGTCTCGGCAGCGGCGGGAGCGGTAGGCTCGGCGGTCGTGCAGATTGCAAAGGCCAGGGGCATGACGGTGATCGGCTCGGCCGGCGGCGCCGGGAAATGCGAATATGTGCGCTCGCTCGGCGCCGACGCCGTCGTCGACTACAAGGAAGGCTCGCTTCTAAAGCAGCTTGCCTCCGCCGCCCCGGAGGGGATCGACGTCTATTTCGACAATGTCGGCGGTGACCATCTCGACGCTGCACTCGCGCTCGCCCGGAAAGACGCGAGGTTCGCCATTTGCGGAATGATCGAGGGCTACAACGAGGCCAAGCCGACCTGCCTTAAATATCTGATGCGGGTCATAGCCATGCGTATCCGCATGCAGGGCTTCATCTATACCGATTACATGGGCCGGCTCAGCGAATTCTATCGCGACATGGGCGGATGGATCGCGAGCGGCGAGGTCAAGTCGCGCGAGACCATCGTCGATGGTCTCGACCAGACGCTCGAGGCGTTCCTCGGCCTGTTTCGCGGCGCCAACACCGGCAAGATGCTGGTCCGGCTCTAGGAAACGCTAGCGCGCGTAATTGCAGCTCGCCGGGTCACCGGTCGAAAGGCCGCGGCGGAGTGCCTCCATGCGCTGCGCCGAGCTGCCGTGGGTGAAGCTTTCGGGCACGACCCGTCCCTGGGTCTGGCGCTGGAGCGTATCGTCTCCGATCGCCTCCGCTGCCCGCATGCCTTCCTCGATATCGCCCTGTTCCAGGAGGCCCGAGCGATTTGCCCAGACCCCGGCATAGCAATCGGCCTGCAGCTCAATTCCGACCTGGACCTGGTTTCCCTCGGCCTGGCCCAGCCGGGCCTGTGCAGCCTGGGCGCGGTCGAGCGTTCCCTCGAGGTTCTGGATGTGATGTCCGACTTCGTGCGCGATCACATAGGCCTGCGCAAAATCGCCCGGTGCGCCAAAGCGCCGTGAAAGCTCGTTGAAGAAAGTCGGGTCGATATAGATGCGCTGGTCGGACGGGCAATAAAATGGACCCATCGCCGCCTGGGCCGCGCCGCATCCTGACTGGTCATTGTTGCGGTAGGCAACGAGCGTCGTTGGCCGGTAACGCGAGCCGGCCTGCTGGAAGACCTGTCCCCAGACCTGCTCGGTGGAGCCAAGAACTCCGGTCAGCAGCTGCCGCGACTCCGGCGTGAGCGTCGACTCGCCTCTTGATCCGCCGCCGCCTGACAAAATGCCTCCGCCCCCTCCCAGCTGGTTCAGGACGCAATAGCCAAGCAGCAATATGGCTATGCCGGCAAAGCCGAAGCGCGAGGCGACGAGTGGAAGGATCATTCCAAGCCCGCCTCCGAGGTTCAGACCTCCGCCACCACCGCCCGTGCGGTCTTCGAAATGTTCGCTTTCGGGTGCGTCGCCAAGCCGCATGGGAATCTCCTGCTGGGGTTCCAATGCTTCATCATTGTTACGGTTGCAATTGGGAGCCCGGCCCGCAACAGGGTCGGACAAAGGAGATTCGACCGCCATGCAGCTTCAGGGAAAGACCGCACTCGTAACCGGGTCCACTTCGGGCATCGGGCTTGCCATCGCGCGGGCGCTCGCTTTCGAGGGTGCGAGCCTGATGATCAACGGGTTCGGGGACCCCGACGAAATCGAGGAAATCCGCAAGGAACTGGAGACGTCGTCGGGAACCCAGGTGCTCCATGACGGAGCTGATCTCGGCGATGCAGCGGCCATCGAGGCGATGGTCAAGCGCTGCACCCATGAACTTCACGCGCCCGACATTCTCGTCAACAACGCGGGCATCCAGTTCGTCTCCCCCGTGGAAAGCTTTCCGCAGGAAAAATGGGAGGCGATCCTCAGGATCAACCTCACCGCGGCGTTCCATACCATCCGGCTGTGCCTTCCCGCCATGCGCGAACGGGGCTGGGGCCGGATCATCAACACTGCGAGCGCGCACAGCCTCGTCGCGAGCCCCAACAAGTCCGCCTATGTCGCTGCCAAGCACGGGGTAGCCGGGCTGACCAAGACCGTCGCGCTGGAGGCCGCCAAGGACGGCGTGACGGTCAACTGCATCTCGCCCGGATATGTCTGGACGCCGCTGGTCGAGAAGCAGATCCCCGACACGATGCGAACCCGGGGCCTCACCCGTGAAGAAGTGATGAACGACGTGCTGCTCGCTGCCCAGCCGACGAAGCGGTTCGTCACGGTCGACGAAGTGGCCAGCATGGCCCTTTACCTCACCAGCGACGGCGCGGCCTCCATCACCGGCGCCAACATGTCGATGGACGGGGGCTGGACGGCCGCATAGGCGGGGCCTTGCGCTCAACGACAAGGCCCCTAGGCTGTAGCAATGCGGACGCTGCTCGCCCTTGCTGCGCTGGCCATCGCCGGATGTTCAACGACCCCGGGCGGGCCGGTCACCGAAGGCTGGCAACAGGTTGCAACCGAATCCGACCGTGACCGGCTTCGCGAATGGCGAACGGCGTTCACCCGTGCCCTCGACCAGGCGCGGGCGGCGGGCCATGGCGACGACATCGCCCGTGAAGGAAAGCTGCTCGAGCCGGATGCCGCGCTCGGCGGTCCCATTCCCAATGGCAGCTACCACTGCCGTGTGATCAAGGTCGGCGCCAAGAGCGAGGGGATGCTCGACTATATCGCCTATCCCCGGTTCCGGTGCCGGGTCGAACCCGGGGAGCCGCAGCGCTTCACCAAGCTCACCGGTTCGCAGCGCCATGTCGGGCTTATCTACCCGGCCGACCAGCTCCGACAGATATTCCTTGGAACGCTGGTGCTCGGCGACGAGACCCGCGCCTATCAATATGGCGTCGACCGGGAACGCGACGTTGCCGGCTGGGTGGAAAAAATCGAGCCCAACCGCTGGCGGATCATCCTTCCCTATCCCCATTATGAATCGACCCTCGACGTGGTCGAACTTGTCCCGGAGCAATGAGATGATCAGAAGCGTGCTGGCCCTTGCCGCGACCGCGATGCTCGCACCCGCAGCAGGCGCTGCAACAATCGGCGAAGACGTGGCGCAGGACATGCCACAGCTGATGGCGCTTTACCGGGACCTCCATGCCAATCCCGAGCTTTCCATGCAGGAGGTCCGTACTCCGGCCAAGCTCGCGGCGGAGATGCGAAAGCTCGGTTTCACCGTCACCGAGAAGGTCGGGGAGACTGGGGTGGTCTCTGTGCTGGAGAACGGCGCCGGGCCAGTGCTCATGATCCGGGCTGACATGGACGGGCTACCGGTGGTCGAGCAGACCAACCTGCCCTTTGCCTCCAAGGTGCGCGCGACCGCGCGATCGGGGGTCGAAACGGGCGTGATGCACGCCTGCGGCCATGACACCCACATGGCAAGCTTCATCGGCACCGCGCGCCAGCTCGTCGAACGCAAGGACCAGTGGTCGGGAACCCTGGTCATGATCCTCCAGCCGGGAGAGGAAACCGGCGAGGGTGCAAGGAAAATGCTCCAGGACGGGCTTTTCAGCCGCTTCCCCAAGCCTTCCACGGTAATCGCGTTCCACGATGCCGCCGCGCTTCCCGCCGGCGTGATCGGGATCAGCCCGGGATATGCGCTCGCCAATGTCGACAGCGTCGACATCCTGGTAAGGGGGCTTGGCGGCCATGGCGCCTATCCGCAGACGACCAAGGACCCCATTGTCCTTGCAAGCCGGATCGTCACCACGCTCCAGACGCTGGTCAGCCGCGAGAACGACCCGGCCAACCCGGCGGTGGTGACCGTTGGCAGCTTCCAGGCGGGAGCCAAGCACAACATCATATCCGACGAGGCCCGGCTTCAACTGACCGTTCGAAGCTACAAGCCCGAGGTCCGAAAGCTGCTGCTGGACGGGATCCGGCGCATCGCGCGGGGCGAGGCCATCGCCGCGGGCATCCCCGAGGACCGGATGCCGGTCGTCACCATCCGGGAGGATGAATATACGCCGGCGACGTTCAACACGGAAAAGCTCAGCAACCGGGCACTGGAGCTGTTCACCGGCAATTTCGGGCCGCAGAGGGTCATCAAGACCCCATCGGTGATGGGTGGCGAGGATTTCAGCCGCTACTGGCTCGCCGACAACAGCATCGAGAGCCTCATCTTCTGGGTTGGCGGGACGCCCAAGACCGTCTGGGATGCCGCCGCCGGCAACCAGCAGAAACTGCCCTCGCTTCATTCGCCCTTCTGGGCGCCCGACGCGGAAGCCGTGATTTCGACTGCGACCGAGGCGATGACCCTGTTGGCGCTCGACCGGCTCAGCAAGAGCTAGGAGGCCAGGACCGCCGCCGGTTTGCGCCGCAGGCCGAACCGCGTAAAAGATGAGCTGCTAGCGGCTGTGCTGCAGGGGGTGACTTATGGAATTCAGTTGCCGGTCGGCAGACGGAATCCTTGTCGCAGCAGTCGGTGGCCGGATCGACGAGACGAGCTGGCAGCAATTTGCAGATCAGATGAAAGCAGCGGTCGAGCAGGCCGCCGAGGATCGCCAGTCCGAAGTGATGGTCGATCTCGCGGGCCTCGATTACATGTCGTCACGCGGCCTTCGGGTGCTGACCATGGCGAAGCGCCAGGCGGAGGGCCTCGGGCTGACGGTCACGCTTGCCTCTCCCAACGAGGTCATGCGCGAGATTCTCGCCATCAGCCGCTACGACAAGCTGTTCCACATCAGCGACTCCGTCGACACGGGCCGCTGACATGCTGGTCCGCTTCTGGGGCACAAGGGGATCGCTTCCGGTGGCAATGAAAGCCGGGGAGGTCCGCTGCAAGATCGCCCGGGCCCTGGTCGCGGCAAGTGGAGCGTCGATCAGGACTATCGAGCAGGCCTATGAGTTCATGGACCATGAGCTCGATTTCGCAGGCCGCGCCACCTACGGCGGTGCCACCGCCTGCGTCGAAATCGAAACCGGCGACAGCTTTTTCGTCTGCGACATGGGCAGCGGGCTTCGCGAATTCGGTCTCAGCGCCATGAAGCGCTGCAATGCCGGGCATCGCCGCCGTTTCAACATCTTCCAGTCCCACATGCACTGGGACCATATCATGGGCTTTCCCTTCTTCGTCCCGGCCTTCGATCCCGGCGCGAAGATCGTCATCCACTCGGCCCATCCCGATGCCGAGGAGGCACTGCGCCGCCAGCAGGAGGAGATCTCCTTCCCGGTGCCGTTCGATTTTCTCCGGGCATCGATCGAGTTTGTTGCGTTGACGCCAGGTGAGCCGGTCGAGGTCGACGGCGTCACCGTCGTTGCCGAGAAGCAGCAGCATTCACATGACAGCTACGGCTATCGTTTCACCGATCCCGGGGGCAAGACGGTCGTGTTCAGCACGGACAGCGAGCACAAGCCCGACAATATGGAGGATGAAGCTGCCTTCATCGAACTCTTTCGCGATGCCGACCTCGTCATCTGCGACACCATGTATTCCCTCGCTGACAGCGTCTCGATGAAGGAGGACTGGGGCCATTCCAGCAACGTCGTGGCGGTGGATCTTTGCCGCGAGGCCGGAGCGAAGAGGCTCGCGCTATTCCACCACGAGCCGACCTATGACGACGAGGCGATCCAGCGGATGCACCTGGAAACGATCCGCTATGAGGAACTGACGCGCGGCAAGAGCCCCCTCGAAATTTTATGCTCCTATGACGGGCTGGAAATCCAGCTCTGAACCCCTTCGCCGCCGGCGGCGGCTGTGGGCCGGCTGGGCGCTGTTTTCCTTCCTTGCAGCGCTGATCTCGCTGGCCACCGGCGAACGCGTCCGGAGCGAGCTGTTCGATGCCTGGCAACGGGTCGCGCCGAGGGACCTGTCGCAGAGCGATGTCCGCTTCGTGATGATCGACGGCCAAAGCCTGAACTCGGTCGGACCCTGGCCATGGTCGCGCTACTATCTTGCGCGGCTTACCGAGGAACTTCGCGGGAGCGGCGCTGCCGTCATCGGCTTCGATATCATCTTTCCCGAGCCGGACCGGCTTCAACCTGCGCAGTTCATGAAATTCTATCCGGAGCTGAGCCGTGAAGCCGCCGCCGAGATTTCCGGGCTCCAGCCGATGGACCGCCTGTTCGGGGAGGTGATTGGCCATTCACCCGTTGTCCTTGCCCGCGCTGGAAGCCCGGCAAGGGCCGCCACCCGCGGGGAAGTGTGGGTGGATACCGCCATCGAGGGCCGCCTTCCTCCAAGGATCGGCAGCTGGCCCGGGGTCATCGCCTCCATTCCCGACATCGATGACAATGCCGTCGGCCACGGCCTCATCAACGGCCAGCCCGACCGGGACGGCGTCGTCCGGTCCGTGCCATTGCTTGGACGGGCCGGCGGCCAGCCGATGCCCGGGCTCGCGCTGGAAATGGCCCGGGTCCGGCTCGGCGCCGGGGAAATTAACGTGTCCGGCGACCGGGTTTCGCTCGGCGACCTTGCCATTCCCGTCGACGAACAGGGCCGGATGCTGCTGCATTTCGGTCATGTTCCACCTGCAGCGATCGCCTCGGCCGAAGATGTTCTCGGACGGCGCGTCCCACCCGGTTTCTTCAAGGGCCGGGTGGTCCTCGTCGGGCTCGGCGCGGAAGGAACCGCGGACATCGTCGCCACCCCGCTGGTTTCAGAGGATTATGGCCTGCTCGTCCAGGGCACGGCGATCGATTCCATCCTGGCCAGCGGATGGCTGAGCAGGCCCGCCTGGGCCGGGCCCGCGGAATGGGCAGCCGCCCTGCTGCTCGCCGGCCTCGCGTTGCTGCTCGCGGCAAGGTCGAAAGCGGCCAGGCTGCTCTTCCCGCTGGGGTTGATTGCACTTCCCCTCGCATGCTGGCTGCTGTTCCGCGAGGCCTCGCTGCTGCTCGACCCGATAAGACCAGCCCTGGTCGGGGCCGGTGCCGCGGCCGGCATCGCGGCGGGGTTGTTCGCCGAGGCCCGGCGGGACCGGCGGCAGCTGCGCGAAGCGCTGGTTTCCGAGCGGATTGCAGCAGCTGCCGCCGAGGGCGAGCTCGAAGCAGCGCGAAAAATCCAGCTCGGCATGGTACCTCCACGCCCCAGCCTTGCCGTCGTCGATCCGCGGCTCGATGTCGATGCGCTGCTCGAGCCCGCAAAGTCGGTAGGCGGCGACCTTTACGACTGCATCCGCACCGGGCCCGATACGATCGGCTTTGCGATCGGTGACGTCACCGGGAAGGGAGTGCCGGCGGCACTCTTCATGGCGATGTCAAAAGCACTGCTCTCCTCAGCGCTCTGCCGCGAGCGCGGGGCGTTGGCCGAGGCTGTCGATGCCATCAACCGCGACCTCATGCGAAGCAACGAGGAGACGATGAGTGTCACGATGATCGTCGGCCAGATCGACCTTTCGACTGGCGCGGTGCAGCTCGTCTGCGCCGGCCACGAGGACCCCTATGTCATCGATGCATATGGAAATATCCGCCGCTGTGCACTGACCGGCGGGCCGCCACTGGGGATGGTCGAGTTTGATTATCCGGTCGACGCGATCCAGCTGGCCAGGGGCGAGGCCCTGGTCCTGGTAACCGACGGGATCACCGAAGCGCAGGACGAGGCGGCCGCGCTTTACGGGCGCAGCCGCATCATGACGGTTCTGGGCGGAGCCGGGCGCTCGGCGAGGTCCATCTGCGAAGCCGCCCGCGACGATGTTCGCCGGTTCGAGGGTGCAACCGACCCGACCGACGACCTGACCATCATGGCGCTTCGCTTCCTTGGAGCGGACGCCTAGCGCACCAGCACTTCCACCCGCCGGTTGACCGGGTTCTCGACGCCGTCGGCAGTGGGCTGGCGCGGCTCGCGCTCGCCGCGGCCGACCGCGGACATCAGCGACCGGTCGATGCCTGCCGATGCTAGCATGCCGATGATCTGTTCCGCGCGGCGAAGCGAAAGCGCGTCATTGGACTCCACGCTTCCCACCGTGTCGGTGTGGCCCGTGACCTCGACCTCGACCCCGGGACGCCTGGCGACTTCCATTTTGAGCTCGTCGAGCACCGGCCTCGACTCCGCGGTAAGATCGGTGGTCCCCTCGACGAAATAGAGTGTGAAGCTCCTCGGCGGCGGCGGCAGGCCCGTCAGCAAGGCGACCTCGTCCTGGCCAAGTCCCCCCGGACCCAGCGGCCGGCTTCTCGGTGTTGCGCTTCCAAGGCTGGTGCGGGTCTCCGGCTGGTCCACGACCGCTTCGACCGGTCGGCCATTGGCTTCCAGCACTGCGACCGCTCCATGTCCCCCGCCCTCGTCCGACAGCAGGGTAAGCGAGGAATGGCTGCAGCCTGCCATGGCCAGGCCGAACAGTGCGATCGGCCATGCTGGCCTCATTGCGGCACGTCGAGGATGAACCTCGTTCCCCGTACGCCGAGCAGCGAATTGGGTGTTCGAACCTTCATCGCGTCCCGGTCCGACTTGGCAATCCGGCCGGAAACCACGGCCAGCGACCCGCGGTCGACCTTCGTCAGGAATGTGCCCCGCTGGCGCGTCCGGTCATAGACGAACTGGTCCACCGAGATCTGGCTTCCAGGCCCCACCGAAAAGCGCGTATTATCGATGAAGCTCAGGCTGATCCGGCCGTCCCTTCCGGTGACCAGCCGGTCGCCGGTGACGATCTGCAGTCCGGGCCTGGCCGGCAGCCGCTGGCCGGCGCGCTCGACCACCGCGCTACCGCTGCTTCGCTTGATCCGGGCAATTTCCGCCATGGCCGGCGAACCGATCAGCAGGGCCATGGCGAGGGCAGCAACGATAGGCCGAAGCATGGCAGCCTCCCCACTTCAGTATCGCCATGTCATAACCGTTTCGATGCCGTCACGCGACTCAGAAGATGACCGCGAAGAGATGACCGTCGCTGGCGCCACCATGCTCGGCGACGCCATTGCCGGTGCCCGCCGCTTCGCCTTGTCCCATGGGCTCGGACCCCGGGACCAGGCCCGGCTGTGCATCATCGTCGAGGAAATCGTCGCCAACCTCATCGAGCATGGCGGCCATGACCCGGCCGAGCCCTTGCGCATCAGGATCGAACGAAGGGGCGACGACATCTCGCTGACGATCGAGGAC
>CAZQLI010000052.1:0-10320 GCA_964594145.1 uncultured Sphingomonas sp.
GACTCGCCAACGCAGGCACAGGAAATCATCAGCCTCGGCAACGAGGCGATGGACCGGCTCAGGACGAAGGCCGGGGAAATCATCACCCGCCACCAGAATGCCTATAATTCCGAGCTCCACGAACGGGAGGCCGACGCCTGGCTGGCTGGCACCGCACTGGCGGTTGGCGTCGTCCTGTTTCTTTTTGCGATCAGCTGGCTCTTCTCGATCCGCGGCCGCGAGGTCGAACGACGCCGGCGCCTCGAAGGTGAGCTTCGGGCGCTCAACGTCGAGCTGGAGGACCGGGTCCAGGAACGGACTGCCGACGTCAAGCGGGCCAGCGTGCTTCTCAACGCCGTGGTCGAAAATCTTCCCGACATGATCATCCTGAAGGAGCAGGACGGCGACGGTGACGGCTACCGCTATCTCCTCATCAACGCGGCCGGGGAGCAGATGCTCGGGAAAACGAGGGACGAGATTATCGGCCGGACTGAAAGCGAGCTATTCCCGCCGGAAGAAACCTCCCAGATCCTGAAAGCCATCCGCTCAGTCAGGGAAACGGGCGAGGCTCGCACCTTCACCGATCGAAGGATGACGACGTCGAGCGGCCTCAGGACCGTCGAGACGAGGATCGTCCCGATTGCCAACGGCAACGGCGGCACGGCCCTGATCCTCGGGATTGTTCGCGATGTCAGCGAGACGAGGGCACGGGAAGACCAGCTCCGCCAGCTGCAGCGGATGGACGCAATCGGCCGGCTCACCGGCGGCGTTGCGCACGACTTCAACAATCTTTTGGCCATCATCCATGGCAACAGCGAGCTCGTCCGCGGGCAGGTCGACGACAAGAGCGAGGCGGCCGAGATGGTCGATGATGTCATCGGCGCCGCGGCTCGCGGGGCGGAACTGGTCAGGCGCCTCCTTGCGTTTGCCCGGATGCAGCACCTCGAGCCCGCCTCGATCGACCTTGGCGAACGGGTTCCCAACGTCATCGGCCTGTTGCAGCGCGCGCTTGGCGAAAATGTCCAGCTCCAGGTTCGGATGGCGGACGGCCTGTGGCCCGCCGTCATCGACCCGACCCAGGTCGACGATGCGCTTCTCAACCTCGCGATCAATGCCCGCGACGCGATGCCCGGCGGAGGCACGCTCACCATCGAGACTCAGAACGTCCATCTCGACGAGGACTATGCGGCGCACCACGTCGAGGTCACTCCCGGGGATTATGTCATGCTGGCGGTCAGCGACACCGGCACCGGGATGGAGCCCGAGGTCGTCGCGCGCGCCTTCGAACCCTTCTTCACGACCAAGGAAGAAGGCAAGGGTACCGGCCTTGGCCTAAGCCAGGTGTTCGGCTGGGTGAAGCAGTCGGGCGGGCACATCAAGATTTACAGCGAGGTCGGTCACGGAACGACCGTCAAGCTTTACCTCCCGAGAGCCGAGGCGGAAGACGCCGCGCCTGCTCCGCAGCTGGACGCTTCAGCCGTCGGTGGCAGCGAGACCATCCTTGTGGTCGAAGACAATCCCAATGTCCGCAAGACCGTCATCCGCCAGCTGCGTGACCTTGGCTACCAGAGCATCGAGGCGGACAGCGGCGCTGCAGCGCTCGAGCTTATCGGCCAGGGCGCCGAGTTTGACCTTCTCCTTACCGACGTGGTGATGCCGGGCGGGATGACCGGGTACCAGCTGGCCGATGCGATCCGCCAGGAGCGGCCCGATCTCAAGGTGCTTTTCACTTCCGGCTATACCGAGCTCGCCCGGTCTACCGACCAGCCCACGCGCCGCGACGCGTTGCTGAGCAAGCCATATCGAAAGCAGGACCTTGGGCGCGCGGTTCGCAACGCCATCGACCTGCCGGCACCTCCCAACAGCTGGCCTGGAGACCGCTGACGATGGAGGGCGGCAATCCGCAGGCGGCGATTGTCTATGTCGTTGACGACGAGCCGGCGGTTGCCCGAACCATTGCCCGAACCATCAAGTCCGGCGGCTTCGACCCGCGCATGTTCAACTCGCCCGCGGAGTTTCTCGACGCCCTCGACGATCTTGAACCCGGCCTCGTCTGCCTCGACGTCAAGATGCCTGAAATCAGCGGCATCGAACTTCTGAAGATCCTGACGAAAAGGCGGCCGGAATGGCCAGTCATCATGCTCACCGGCCACGCCGAGGTGGGCTCGACGATCGAGGCATTCCGGTCAGGGGCCATCCACTTCCTTCGGAAGCCCTTCCAGAAAGACATGCTGCTCGAGGCATTGGAGGAAGCGGCCCAGGTCGCGAAAAGCAGGCAGAACCGGAAGGTCGACGAGAAGCAGCTGGTCGCGCTTCAGCGGCTGACGTCGCGCGAAAGGGAGATACTGGACGAGATCGCGGCCGGGCTTCACAGCAAGGAAATCGCCTGGAAGCTCGGGATCAGCATCCGCACGGTCGACGTCCACCGGTCCAACATCCTGTCCAAGCTGTCGGCCAAGAACACCAGCCAGGCGGTGGCGATCGCGAGGGCCGCGACTCCCGGCGCCTAGGCGTATCCAGCCAGGCGAACCCCGGTGAACCCGCGGTAAATCGCCGGTGGCCCATGAAGCCCGATAATTTACGGCCGGAACTGTTCCACATCGGCACGATGGCTGGCGAAGGCATGGCGCGTGGCCACCAATCGGCAGATAGCTGTCCCCGGCGCTTTCCGAGAGCGCCGACCTTGTAGGGCCCTCGATGCAGTTTTCCCCGCATCGAGGGCTTTGGCTTTCCGGGCCAGGCCCAAAAACGCCACTTCGCTGGAAAGAGGCGACTGCGCCTGGACTAGCATGTCCGGAAAAAATTCCTGGTCGCGGACCAGAAGACTTCCCACGCAGGCTCGCTCGGAAGCAGGATATGGTTCTGGCTATCCAGCTCGAGGAAGGCAGAGCCGGCAATTCCGTCGGCCAGCCGCCGCCCGGCCTCGATTGAAATGACATTGTCGTTGAGCGCGTGGGCGACAAGGGTCGGTACCGTCACCCTGGAAAGCAGCGGCCTTACATCCACGGTCGAGAACACCCGCTGCAGCCTTTCGGCATTTTCCGGCGAGGTCGAGATGCGTTGCAGTTCGCTCCACCAGCCGAGCTGCTCCGGAGTGCCGCCGGGAATATAGAGCCCGCTGAACATCTGGCGGTAGGCGGGGTTGTCGCTTCCCCAGCCCGTTCGGCTGAGGGTCACCATCGCCTCGCGCCGCGCCAGCTCTTCGCCGCGGAGCCGCTTGCCCCAGCCGAGCGCATAGCCGCCGAGAATGACCATCCTGCGGATCTTTCCGGGGTGGCGTATCGAATAGGCAATGGCGACTGCAGCCCCCTGGGAAATGCCGAGCAGGTCGAACTGGTCAACGCCCGCTGCGTCAACGACCGTCTCGAGGTCGTCGACGAGGGCATCGAAGGACAGCTCGGGCGTATCCCAGTCGGACAGGCCGTTGCCGCGCTCGTCGTAGCGGATCAGGCAATTGTCCCTGGTCAGCTCGCGAAGCCATGGGCGCCAAACCGGGCTCTCCCAGTCGAACTCGATATGGTTCAGCCA
Source organism: uncultured Sphingomonas sp. (assembly GCA_964594145.1). Classification (GTDB taxonomy): domain Bacteria; phylum Pseudomonadota; class Alphaproteobacteria; order Sphingomonadales; family Sphingomonadaceae; genus Sphingomicrobium. The sequence goes on from CAZQLI010000052.1 coordinate 3,508, forward strand.
ATTGGCGGTCTTGACGAGCGGCATGCCCGAGCCGACCGCCGACCATGCAAGCCTGGTCCCGTCCTTCGCCTCGCAATATTGGACCTGTTGCTGTGGCAGGTCCGGCGCATCGGCTTTAGCGGTTCGTCGCCAATTGATCGGAGGCCGCCCATAATGGCGCTTGAACGCGCGGTTGAACGCCGCTTCGCTGTGAAAGCCGACCGCAAATGCCGCCTGGCCGGCGCTGCTCCCTTCCAGCAGCATGTCGGCCGCCTTCTGCAGGCGCCAGTGAAGGCAGTAACGCATCGGCGGTTGGCCGAGCAGCCTTGCGAAACGCTCGCCGAGTATGGTGCGCGACACCCCGGCTTCCCGCGCGAGCACGCCGACATCGAAGTCCTCGGCATATCGGCTGTGGATGAAGCGAAGGGCCCTGGAGATGGCTGGGTCGCCATGAGCGATTAGCGGGCTGGCCGGCTCTTGCCTGCCTTCCCGCTGCTGGGCCTTTGAAAGCTTCACCGCCCGTCTCGCTTCAATCGAAGGGCAGCATTTTACCAACAGCCGGTGTTTCGATCAATTTTTCCGGTCCCCTGGTCATTGGGTTTGACCCCCGGCGGCGCGACAATGGCAGGACCTGCCAGGAGAAATTACGATGTCCCGGGCCGTTGTCCTCCTATTTTCCGCGATTTCCTATTCGATCTTTCTCGCGACTTTCCTTTACCTGATCTGCTTCGTCGGAGATCTCCCATTCGTTCCGGTCACCGTGGACCGGGGACCGTCCGCGCCACCTGCGATTGCAGCAGCGGGCAACCTCGTCCTCATCCTGCTCTTCGCGCTACAGCACAGCGTCATGGCAAGGCCGGGCTTCAAGAGATTGTGGACACGGCTGATACCGCCGGTGGCCGAACGCAGCTTCTACGTGCTTGCCGCGAGCGGGATGCTGATATTGATGTTCGCATTGTGGAGGCCGATTCCCCAGGCGGCCTGGAGCCTGGGCGGGACAGCCCTCGAGCTTCCACTTTGGCTATTGTTCGGGACCGGCTGGCTGATCGTCCTCGTCAGCACCTTCCTCATCAATCATTTCGAACTCTTCGGGCTGCAGCAGGCATGGCTCAATCTCCGTGGACGCCGGACGGCTGAACCGCAGCTGCGCCAGCCGCTGTTCTACCGCTGGGTTGCCCATCCACTCTACTCAGGCTTCTTCATCGCCTTCTGGGCAACGCCGACGATGAGCTACGGCCACTTGCTGCTCGCGGTGGGAATGTCGGTCTTCATGCTCGTTGCAATCCAATATGAAGAGCGCGACCTGACCAGCCTCTTTGGCGACGATTACCGGCGCTATCGTTCGAAGGTCGGGATGCTGGTGCCAAGACTTGGAGGAGTGGCCGGCGCCGAGGATGCCAGCGGCCGCCGCGGGCTGGGCGGAAGCTCCTGAGGCCCTGTACCCCGGGAAAGCTAGCGCAGCCTCGGGACCAGCATGTTCACGGTTAAAAGGACCAGCAACGGGCCCGACGTCCACGCAAGGATCGGCGCACTGGCAAGGCCGATCCCCACCAGCATCAACAGCGGCCCGGCCATGAGGTAATAGCGGTCCCTGAGAAGCTGGAGCCGCTCCGCCAGCCTGTTCTTTTCCAGGTCGCCGTAAAGCTTCGGCTCTTCTCGGTAGGGCATGGCGGGCTTTCCAGAAAGTCTATGGCCAGCCCGTACCGGAAAGCGGCCCGGGTTCAAGCCTTGAGAGCCCGCCGCGTGACCGGCCTTAGAGGACGGCCAGGTGGCGATTGTCGAAGCTATGTGCGTTTTCATTGGCGATCGACACCTTCCGCTCGATCGCCTCCAGGACCGGGACGGAAAAATCCACTCCGGCAAGCTTTGAACAGCTCTTGAGGTTGCCGGGGGAAAAGACATTCACCTCGAGAATCTTGTCGCCGACGATGTCGATCCCGACGAGGAACATGCCGTCCGCGATCAGCTTGGGCCGGATGAGTTCTGCCACCCTTAGCTCCGTCTCGCCGATTTCCACGGCCTCCGCCTTCCCGCCGGCGTGGATGTTGGAGCGGATGTCGTCTGGTGAAGCGACCCTGCGAAGCGCTGCATATTTGCCGCCGACTTGCAGCGGCTCTCCGTTCATCAGGAACAGCCGGATGTCGCCCTTCTTTGCCGCCCGCACATAGGACTGGGCGATGATGTATCCGTCACGTCCGATGGCCTCGATGATCTGGTTGATGTTGGCCTTGGACTTGGCGTCGAGCTTGAATACGCCCGAACCGCCGGATCCCTGCAGCGGCTTCAGGATGATATTGCCCTGGTTCTCCCTGGCGAATGCCTTGATGTCGTCGGTGTTCCTGGTGATCAGCGTCTCTGCACGGACATCCGCAGGAAAGCTCTGGAAATAGAGCTTGTTGATTGCCCGGCCGAGGCTGTCGGGATCGTTGAGGACGATCACGCCCCGCTTGACCGCCTCCCGCCCGAATAAAATGCCGGTTTCCATCGCCCAGGGAGTTTCGCCGTCGATCGAAGGGTCATTGCGCAGCATCAGCACGTCGACATCCGCCATGTCGATCGGCTCGGCCTTGGTCCTCGGTGCTTTCAGGGCCGCGAAAAACTCTTCCAGGTCCTTGTACTTGCGCTTGGGCATCCGCCGGGCATGGGCCCACAGCGTGTCATCGGGACGCAGCGCGAATCCGCTCGGGGTGATGTAGCAGACCTGGTGTCCGCGCATGGCGGCCTGGTGCGCAAGAACTGTGGTCGTATAGCCGGCATGTTCCCGTTCGAGGTCGTTGATGAAAAAGGCGATCCGCAAGGGTCAGGCTCCCGAAATGATGGCTGCAAGCCCCCTCGATCCGCGCAGCGCCGCGATCCGTTCCGCAACGCCATCTTCGTCCAGGAACAGGGGTGTGAATCGAGGCGCCTGAACGAGCCCGCGCTGCAACAGTTCCTCGATCGCAGGGACATGCGCGACGGCGATCTTGCCAAGCCAGAAGGGCTCGAGTGAACCGCCGGCCGCGACAATCTCCATCACCGCCCTAAAGCCCTGGAGGTAGATCGCGTCCTTGGCGAGCCCACCGGATCGAAAGACCCGCGCCGCGATCCCGAAGGCGCCGCGCGAGGAGAAGCCATGGTCCCTCGTCAGCTCGCGGTGAACATCGATGAAGGTCGCGCCATGCTGCATGGCGCTGACCGCGATGACCCGCCCGGCAAGCAGCCGGAGCCGGGTGCGGGTGAGGCCGCCGCTTGCCCATTCGGCAAAGACACCGAGGCCTTCCTGCACGCCCTCATAGCCTGCAAGCCCGGCGCGAAAGATGGTGAGGCCCTGCGACGCGCCATTGAAATAGGTGAGGAGGTGAACGCTGACCTCATGGGCCAGGAGCGCGGCGACCCGCTTTCGCGGCATCAGCGTGTCGGCTCCTATCATCAGCCTGCTTCCCGAGACGAGCAGGCCGGCGACGTCCTCGCGCACCTGGATATCGGGCACGAATTCGGGGTGCTGCTCCCGGTAGCGGGAAGCCAGCCGTTCGGCCGCCAGGGCGACGGCCTTTGCACCGACGGCGGATCCCCTTGGCGGGTCCTTCGCGGTCGAGGCGAGAATGGCCCTGGCATCCGCCAGCAGCGGGTCGTCGACCATGCCATAGAGGAACATCGACGCGGGTCTGAATGCCGCGGTGTTGCGGGTAGCCAGCATCGTGAGCTGCGCGTCCAGCTCGTGCCGCTTCTCCGCGAGAAGCCGCTCGAGAAGCGGGTCCTCCAGCGAACGAAAGTCTATCGCGTAAAGCTCGCGCTTGGCAGCGTCCGGGTCGACCGTCAGCGGCCGGTAGTGGAAACGGGGCGGCTTCTGCTCGTCGGCAGCGGCGAACCTCGCATAGGCCTTGGCGGTGTCGATCGGCGAAATCGACAGCAGGAAGTCGAAACTCCTGGCGATCCGGTCAAGCTGCCTGTCGGCCTTGAGCGCCGCGGCGAGATAGGCGCTTCGGCCGAGCGCGCGATAATGGTTCGGCACTTTTGTGTGGCCATCATCGAGGAAGCTGCAGGCAGAACGAAGCAGGCAGTCGCCGATCCGGACCGCGAGCTCGTGGGCGATGGCAGGATATTCGCCGCCTTCCTTGCGGCGATGGATCTGGGGCACCCTGAGCGAAATTCGCTCGACCCCCTCGATGCTGTCGAGCAGCCTGTCGAACCTGCCCGGGAGGAGCGGTTCGAAAGGCACCCTGCCGACCTTGCAGCTGCGAAGGTCGATCTCGATCTTGCGAAGCTCCGTCTCAAGCGCTTCTGCTGCCCTTCCGACATCGCCCTCGTCGCCGGCGCCGAGCCGGGCAGCGAACGGCGGCAGGTCCTGCGATCCCTCGCGGCGAAACTCGACCGGCTGGTCGGCGAGGGTGATGACGAGAAGTCGCCCCGAATGCTGGGCGGCCGCCGACACGACCGACTCCAGCGCCGAAAGCGCCGCCAGGTCATCGCCCGGCGACCACACGAGATAGGCAGGGCTGTCGACCGCGATCCGCCTGGCAAGGCTCTCGGCCGGATTTTCCTCCATGTTCAGGATCAGGAACGGGAGCCAGCGATCGAGGTGAACCCGGCCTCTTTCTCCGATGGTCTGGCGAAGCGATCCGTCCTGCCCGAACTCGGGCTCAAATGGCGCCGGCGCCGGTCGCAGGCGAGGCCGGCCAGTCACCCGATGAGCTCCCGCGCCGTCTCGGCCACGAGGGCGATGAACCTTCGCATCGCGTCGAGTTCGCCGGGGTCGGGTTCACCAGTCCACTCGTCCATGTAGAACTTCTTGAATTCCAGGGCGATGGCGCAGCCCTTGCCGTCATATCTCTCATGGACGAACCGGGTCTGCTCGCCTTTTCCCTGGAAGGCGACATTCTCACGGACATCGAGCGGACGACCGTTGAAGTCGAAGGTCCGCATTGCGTCGATCAACGGGTCGACCAGCCAGGCCCACCGTTCCCGCGGCATGCTGAAAGTGCCGATGTTGATGTCGGGCGCCGCCTCCTGGGGAGTTGGTGCAGCATCGGGTCCTTCCCGGCGATGATTGTAGCTGTGAACGTCGATGAGCAGGAACCGCTCATGGTCTCTTGTGAGTTGGTCGAGGAGGTCACCCAGCATCTCGTAATAGGCCGAGTGGATGGCGAGCGACCTTTCGACCAGGTCCGTCGGCGGCTCCGCCCGCCAGACGTCGAGGCCCCAGCTTTGCTCGGGCGTCAAATATACCGCTTCATTGGCGGCGCGGTTGAGGTCGAACTCGAAGCGCGAGCGGTGCGCGATGATATGGGTCGGGACGTCCAGGGTCGCCTGGCCGGTGAACGGGTCTTCCTCGCGTAGCCGGTCCGCGTCGGAAAGAAGCATGAACTCGGCAATCTCGGGACGGAGCTCGTGGCCGTCGTGGATCGCGGTTGCAAGCACCGGCCCCGCGCCGCGTTGCACCGTCCACCATGGTCCTCGATCTTCCTGCATCAGCAGGGATAACTGCCACAAACGCACTTCGGTTGCTGGAGCGGCACCACCAACGCTTGCGGACCGGTGCTCCCCTTGAAGGCCGCATTGCAGAACGAGACGGCAATTTGGGAACCGGCACCGAGTGTCGCCGGCGGCATCGAGACTGGTTATTCTCCGCTATTTTTGCGGAAAATTGATCGCCTAATCTCCGCATCTAATGCGGAGACGGTTCCAAAAACTGGCCCCCGCAATGGCTCCGATGTACGGTGGAAAAGAGCTGATCAACGCGCCTCGTCGCGTTCCTTGAAGTGGCGCATCTGATCGGAATGCGCCTTCTTGAACGCAGGACGGCCAGTGACACGTTTCACATATGCTTCGGTTGCAGGCCGATCTCCGAAGCAACGAACTTTTTCTACGCGAAGAACATCGGCCATCAGCAAATCTGCTACTGTAAAGCGATTGGCAGCCAGCCATTCGCGCTCCTCCAGAACGCGCTCCATGTGGCTGAGGCGACTTTCAAGCCATCCGGTCAGATTATTGTCGGCAGCTCCCGTCACCTCGAGAAACCACCAGGGGACAGTGACCATCTCCATCGAGTTGAGAGCCGCTATCGTCCATTGCAGCGTCTCCGCTTCGCCAACCGGGTCGCGCGGCATCAGCTGTTCGGACTTCCGGGCCAAATGCAAAAGCCCGGCTCCGCTCTCGAACAGCTCGATTTTCCCATCGGTGAGGAACGGGACCTGGCCAAATGGCTGGCGGTCGAGATGATTGGTTTCGCGCCCTTCGAAAGGGATCGATCGGACCCCGTAAGCGAGGCCGGCCTCCTCGCACGCCCATCTCAGTCTCAAGTCTCGCACAAAGCCGCGGGGGCCCTCAGGCACCCAGTCCAATGTCCAGATGGTCAGTTCGCTCATGCCGGATTGTTCTAATATCCAGCCTATCGGCGGCAACAGCCTATGATCAAATCGTCTGGGAAGAAAAGGACGAACCGGGGAGCCGCCCGCGGCAAGTGCAGCCTTCGGAGCCAAAGTGTCACATGGTGTAATCGCAGGGGCGCGGCGCCTGCGAGCAGCAATGGCCGAAGGTGGCTGTCCCCCGATAAGATGGAGAACGGGCTCACGTGCTGACGCAACGGGCCCAAGCATCTGATGGAGGACAGCCATGACGGAGTATATCGGTCTCGACGTGTCGTTGAAAGAGACGGCGATCTCAATCCGCAGGAACGGTGTACGGGTCTGGCGGTGAAGTGCCCATCGGATCCGGCGCTGATTGCGGAGGTCATTGGCAAGCGCGCGGCATCGGTCGAGCCGGTCGTGCTCAGCATTCAGCGGATCCCCGGCCCTTCGTTGACATCATCCAGTGCAAGCCCGGCATCCGTTATGGCGAAGAGCCATGCACCCTTGA
>CAZQLI010000053.1:0-5344 GCA_964594145.1 uncultured Sphingomonas sp.
TCACTGCGGCCGGGCCGGCGCCAAAGCGCCCGCCCCACATCTGATTGGAGTTGCCTGTGCGGCTGATAGTTTCTCTCCTGATCCTCGCGGCCGTCCCGCTAGCAGGCGGCTGCGATAGGCAAAAGGCCGAGGAGCCTCAAGCGCCCGCCGCGGCAGCGCGCGAAGGAAAGGGGGTCGACCGGAGCCACCGGGGCGAGGCGGCGCCTGCGTCCGGCTTCAAGGACCCGGACGGGAGCGATACCAGCCTGGCGAGCTTCCGCGGCCGGCCACTCCTGGTCAATCTCTGGGCGAGCTGGTGTGCCCCGTGCATCAAGGAACTGCCAACCCTTCAGCAGCTCGAGCAGTCGCTCGGGGAAAAGGCGGATGGCGTGAGGGTTGTCGCAGTGAGCCAGGACATGGCGCCGCAGGGTTCAGTCGAGGCATTCCTCGGCGAACGGGACATCGGCCGATTTGCCGCCTACCATGACCCGGAAATGGCGATTTCCTCGGGACTCGGGGTCCAGATCCTCCCGACCACCATCCTTTATGACCGCGAAGGCAAGGAAGTGTGGCGCTATGTCGGTGACCTCGACTGGACCGGCGAGGAAGCCGCCAGGCTTCTGGCCGAGGTCTCCTAGCACGCCCAGAAATTTGCCTACTTGCGGGGCAGCTCCACGGTCGGCCCAACGAGGGACATGATGTGCCTCGCGTCGATTGCCGTGGGGTCATCCGCCGGCAATGCACCCTTTTTCAGGACGATCTCGGCTTCGACTTCAAACGACTCGACCTTGGTCACGTCGACGCGATCCGCCCAGAAGGGACCACCAAATTCGGGGTGCCACACGTCCCAGCCATAGCCATATCGGTAATAGCGCCAATGCGGCTGCCAATAGCCGGTCCCGCCCCAGGGCGAGGATCGAACATAGGTTTCCACTTCATGTTCGGTGTGCCGGTCAGCTACCGAGAACCAGTCGGAGCCATTGGCCAGCGTCAGTTCCGCAGCCCGGTAGAGCAGGTAGTTTTCGACGCGCTCGCGCGACGTCAGCTCATTTCCATGAAATTTCACCCGGAACCGGTCGGGGGCAATGCGAACCTCGCTAAAGCCGCCATGTACGCCTCCGGCGCTCTCCGCCCGGTAGGGCTGATAGGGGGTTGGCGTCGTGACGCAGGCTGACAGGACGAGAGCGAGGGCGCCCATCGCCACCAAGCTGCTGCGGGACCAGATCTCGGCCACATTTGCCTCCTTGCGAGACGAGGGGGACGTGTTGCGTACGAAATCCTCGCACGGCTGATGATAGGGATTTATCCCTAGCGCTGCTCGAGGCACCCGGCTCCTCCTGACCGGTTTCGCGGGCAGCCCTTTTTGACCTGAATCAATTCCGCCTTGACCTTGAACCGGCTAATAAGGGCCGCTCGCGGGGTCAGCGTCTGTAGCATCAGTGCACCACCTGGCAGAGGCAATCCGCCCAAGGAGGAATGCATGAGCAACATTCTTCGGCACCGGCTTCCGGAACGCCTGGCATCCCTGGTCCCGAAGCCTGTCGTCGAGCTGTTCGTGGGACTATTTACGGCCGTCCTGACCGTCGGGGCGCGCATGCCGCTGGACCCGATCCTCGACGAGCGGGCGCCTTATGTCTTCGTTTTCTTGGGAATCGTTGTCGCCTCGCTGCTGGCCGGCTGGCGAAGCGGCCTGGTTGCACTATTTTGCGGCCAGGCGCTGACCTGGTTCGCTGTCATCGAGCCGCGCCTCAGCTTTGCGATTGCCGATTCCGCGCGCGCCGCTGGCCTCGTTGTCGGGACGATTTCCGAGCTCCTGATCCTCGGTGCAATTGCGCTTTACCAGCGCGAGATCGATGCTGCCTCGCGGGAACGAGAGGATCGCATCGACCTACTCCGCCATGCCCTCCGCGAAATCGATCACCGGACGAAGAACAATTACCAGACCGTCCTTTCCCTGCTGCAGCTTCAATCGCGGCGGGTGGGAAATAGCGAGGCGAGGCACGCACTCCAGATTGCGGCGGACCGGATCGAGGCCATCGCCCTCGTGTCCCAGCAGCTTGCACACCGCAGCGAGGACCTGAGGCAGGTTCGGCTTGGAGACCATCTGCGAAGGCTGTGCACCCAGGTCGAGCGTGGCCTGGTCGGTGACGGCGTCACCGTCGATTGCGATGTCGAGGAAGTGCCGGTCAGCGCGGACAAGGCCATCGAAATCTCGATCATCGTCAACGAGCTCATTACAAACTCGCTGAAGCACGCCTTTCCTGACCGGGAAAGCGGCACGATCCGCGTCTCCTCGCGGGCTCGAAACGGAGGAGTCGAGCTGGTCGTCGGCGACGATGGCTGCGGTCTTGGCAACCCGGCGAACGGATGCCAGCCGATAAGCGGTGCAAGTGCCGGGCTCGGGAGCAAGCTCATCGAGACTTTCGTCCGGCAGCTTGGAGCAAGCCACGTCATCTCCTCTGGCGCGCGCGGGACCATTCACCGTATCCAGGTGCCCAGTCTCGCCTAGCAGGACCGAACTGCCGAAGCCCCGCCCACGCGAAAGCGGGAAAAGGCAGGCATGTTCTCGATTCGCCGCCTAGCGGCAGGGCGTCCCTTGGTTCATTGTCGTTGATCATCCTCGCCTGTCCCCGGTCGATCATGCCAGGGAGCGGGCATCTTCAATGGCGGTAGGCACGGATAAAGCGGAGGAAGGCTTGAACGGCAGCGCGGACGATCGGATCGGGCTGGCAAGAAGGCTGACGCTACTTCATGCCGTCCTTTATGGCGTAGGGGTCACCATCGGTGCCGGCATCTACGTGCTCGTCGGCGTGGCCGCCGGACGCAGCGGGATGCACGCGCCGCTCGGCTTCCTTGCAGCGGCGGTAGCGATGGGCCTTAGCGCCGCGTCCTTCGCCGAGCTTGGGACGCGCATGCCGGTGAGCGCCAGCGAGGCTGCCTATGTCGACGCCGCATTTCATCGGCGGTGGCTGACGCTCGCGATGGGGCTTCTGGTCATCGCAACAGCAATCGTCTCGGCTGCAACGATTAGCGTCGGCAGCGTCAGCTACATCGGCGTGTTCCTGCCGGTCCCTCCAAAGCTGATCATCATCGGCGTCTTGCTGCTGCTCGGCGTGATCGCCAGCCTCGCGACCACCCAGTCCGTCGGCTTTGCCGGTGCAATGACCATTATCGAGGTAGCAGGGCTCGGACTGATCATCGCCGCTGGCCTCGCCCAGGGAAGCGAGCTGTTCGTCCGCCTGCCCGAGCTGGTCCCATCGGCCGACGACCAGGCGGCATGGCTATCGCTCGGCAGCACCACTCTCATTGCCGTGTTCGCCTTCATCGGGTTCGAGCATGTCGTCAATATCGCCGAGGAACTGAAGAACCCGAGCCGCAGCCTGCCCTGGGCCCTTTTCCTCACCCTTGCCATCACGGCCCTTCTTTACATGCTCGTGGTCTGGATCGCGGTCGTCGCAGTCCCGCCGGCCGAACTCGCGGGCTCGCCGGCGCCGCTGGCGCTGGTGTTCCAGCGCCTCACCGGGCTGCCGCTTATCTCGATGAGCGCAATCGCCATTGTCGCAACGCTGAACGGGATCGTCGTTCACATGATCATGATCGCGCGCGTGATTTACGGGCTGGCGAGGCAGGGCAATCTGCCGAAGAGCCTGGGCCGGGTAAGCAGCGTCACCCGAACGCCGCTCACCGCGACCGCGCTCGCGGTCATGGCAATATTGTTCCTTGCCCTTGCTGTTCCCCTGGAAGGATTGGCGGATCTCGCTTCCCGTGGCACCCTCGCCGTGTTCGCGGGGATCAACCTTGCGCTCATCAGGATCAAGGCCAGGAAGGACGCTGCGCCGCCGGGAGCCTTCAACTGTCCCCTGTGGGTCAGCTATGCTGGCCTCATATCCTCGCTCCTGCTTCTCATTGCGTCACTCCTCTGAAGCGGTCGATTTGCCGGATCAGCAACCCGAGGCCGATAAGGGCCGGTCCGCCAGTTCCGATGGCTACTTCCTGCTGGACCAGGCAAATGCGGCCGGAGCATCTGCCCGACCGAAGATCGGGAAGATAGCCATGGGACCGATTGGATGCTGAAGGATCTTGACCAGGGCGGAGGCGGAAAGCTTCCCGCGGCTGCGCGCGGCGGCTGGCACCACAGCCGGCTTGATTCGCTGCTGCTGGCTGCCCTTCTGTTCGTCGTGGCTTCCGGCTCGCTGTTTGCCCTGATCGCGTCCAGGGTGATCAGGGGAGGGCCCGGCTTTGACGCCAGGATCCTCGAGGTCCTGCGCGACCCCTCCGACCCGTCGCGTACACTCGGCCCCGACTGGCTGCTCCATGCGATGATCGACATCACCGGCCTCGGCGGCGGAACCATGTTGACGCTCTTCACTCTCCTTTGCTTTGGCTACCTGCTGGTCTTGCGGCGGCGGGCCACCGCAATATTCCTCGCAGCCTCAGTAATCGGCGGAGCGCTGCTCAGCACGGGCCTCAAACTTGCTTTCCTGCGGCCGCGTCCGGATCTTGTCCCGCATCTGGTTGAAGCGGGAACTGCAAGCTTTCCAAGCGGGCACGCGATGAACTCGGCGGTCGTCTTCCTTACGCTCGGCGCCCTGCTTGCCCGGGCCGAGGCGTCACGCCGGGTCCGCGTCTATCTCGTCTCGGTGGCGATTGGCCTCACGGTCCTGGTGGGCGTCTCGCGGATCTATCTCGGAGTCCATTGGCCAACCGACGTGCTCGCCGGCTGGTGCGTCGGAGCTGCATGGTCGTCGCTCTGTTCGGTGCTCGCGCTGGTCCTCCAGCGAAGTCTGCAAATGGAGCCCCCGGCGGGCGGCTGACGGCGCCAGCACCGCCGCCAGGCCTGGCATGGCGCCCGGATTTTGCGACCCTGCGCATCTCGGGACCCGGGGGCTTAAAAATTCACGACCGGCTTCAGCCGCAGCCTTCCTACCAGCCGGCCGTCGATGACAGCGAGGCCGAGCGCGATAAAGCCAAGCCCCATGAGCTGGGCGCTGCCAAGTCTTTCCCCGAGCAGGACCGCCCCGAGGAGGATGGCCACCGGCGGGACAAGCAGCGTGACCAGGAAGGCGTTCGTCGCCCCGGCGCTATCGATCAGCCGGAAATAGAGGACATAGGCATAGGCCGAGCCAAGCATTGCCAGTATGGCAATCGAACCCCAGGCCTCGAGTGGCGGCATCGGCGCCAGCCACGGCCGGTCGACCAGCAGCACGATCGGAAGCAGGAAGGCCGCGCCGGCGATGAGCTGTGCCGCTGCGACCTTGATCGGCGGCACCTCGAGCCGGCGGAAGCGCCTCGCCCAGACCCCGGCGAGCGCGTAGCATAGAGAGGCGAGGAGGCAGGCAAGCTGGGCAAGGAGATTGGCGCTGCT
>CAZQLI010000053.1:5444-10281 GCA_964594145.1 uncultured Sphingomonas sp.
ACATAGGTCAGCGGCTCGACATGGGTCACCGCCTCCTTGATGAAAATGAAGGCGGAGCCCCAGATGAGGGCGAGCCCGAGGAGCAGGCCCCACTCGCCGCGATTCATGACATTGTTGATCACCGGCTGCGCATAGCCGCCATCGGGCAGGGGGGCGTCCTCACCCTTGCCTTCAAAACATTCACTTCCAAGCGTCGCCATCCGGCTCTCCAGTCGGAACCGGATTTATGGCGGGGCCAGCTCCAGCGCCAATGCAAGCCGAGCCGCTTTCGATAAGCTCGGCTTATCGGGTCAGTCGCGCAGCAGCTCGTTGATGGAGGTCTTGGAGCGGGTACGCTCATCAACCCGCTTGACGATGACGGCGCAGGCCAGCGACGGGCCGCCGCCAGCGGCCGGCAACGTCCCTGGAACGACCACCGAATAGGCCGGGACCCGGCCGTAAATGACTTCCCCGGTCGCCCGGTCGACGATCTTGGTCGATGCACCGATGAAGACGCCCATCGACAGAACGGCGCCCTCCTCGACAATTACCCCCTCGGCCACCTCCGAGCGGGCGCCGATGAAGCAATTGTCCTCGATGATGACCGGGCCTGCCTGGAGCGGCTCGAGGACGCCGCCGATCCCGGCCCCGCCCGAGATATGGACGTTCCGGCCGATCTGGGCGCAGCTGCCGACGGTCGCCCATGTGTCGACCATCGCTCCCTCTCCGACATAGGCGCCGAGGTTGACGAAGCTTGGCATCAGAACCGCGCCCGGCGCGATATAGGCGCCGCGCCGGACGATCGCTCCGGGAACAGAGCGAAAGCCGGCCGCCGAGAAATCTTCCGTCCCCCAGCCGAGGAACTTGGAGGGGACCTTGTCCCACCAGGTCGCGCCGCCGGGGCCGCCGCTGATCGGCTCCATCGGGTTCAGCCGGAAGCTGAGCAGCACCGCTTTCTTCAGCCACTGGTTGACCTGCCATTGGCCGTCCCGCTTCTCGGCGACGCGTTCCTCGCCGCGATCGAGCCGGAGGATCGCGGTCTCGACCGCGTCGCGCAGCGAGCGATCGCTGGTGTCGAGCCTGTCCCGCTCCTCCCAGGCCTGGTCGATGACCGTCTGAAGCTCGCTCGTCATGTTCGATATTCTCCAAGCATGTCCTCGAGCCATTCGCCGACATCGGCGATGGTGAGGTCGATGAAATCCGGGTGGTGGCCGTGATTGCCGCGTTCCGAGCCATTGTCGACCCAGACGGTCGTCATTCCAAGGTCCTTGGCGGTCCTGAGGTTCTGGGCCATGTCCTCGACCATTGCCGCCTTGCCAGGGTCGATCCTGAACCTCGAGAGCATCAGGTCATAGCCATGGCGGTCCGGCTTTGGCTTCAGCTCGGCGGCATGAATGTCGTGGAGCTCGGCGAAATGCTCGCCGATGCCGAGCTGCTGAAGCACACGCCGCGCATAGGGCGCATCGGCATTGGTGAAGATGAGCTTCCGACCCGGAAGCCTCGCCAGCCCGAGCGCCAGCCGCTCGTCGGGCGAAACCCGGTCGAGCGGGATGGCGTGGACATCGTCGAGGAAATGGTGAGGATCGACCCCATGCTCCTTCATCAGGCCCGCCAGAGTCGTTCCATGGGTATGGAAATGCTCTTTCTGGACGCGTCTCGCCTCGACCGGGTCAAGGCCGAGCAGGCGCTCGATATAGGCACCCATGCGCTGGTCTATGAGCTCGAACAGGCCGGTCGACGCAGGGTATAGGCAATTGTCGAGATCGAAGATCCAGTCGCTGACATGGCCAAGGAGGGGAGCATAACGCGGGTTCATGGTGCTGACGTGCCTTTAGGCGGCTTGTCATCTTCAGCAAAATGAAAGCTTTTATTAACCATAGGGCCCTAGGAAAAGGCTTTGAAATCCAGTGACTTGGCGGGAGTGTGGGGTAATGTCGAATCGTTTTCTGGTGTCAACCGCCTGCGGCCTGATGCTCGCACTGCCGGCGTGCGGCGGCGGCGGCGGTGGAGGTGGTGGCGTTAGGCCGACTCCGCCCCCGCCCTCGACGATTACACCGACCCCGACCCCAACGCCCACGCCGACTCCGACTCCAACCCCTACGCCGACACCGCCACCGCCCATCAACTTCCAGACGGCGGAATACCAGCGGTCGAACGCGGCCGTGAGCTCGGGTGCGATCACCGCCTGGCAGCAGGGCGCGACCGGCAAGGGCGTCAAGATTGCCGTCGTCGACAGCGGCATTAATCCTGCTCTTTCCGAGTTTACCGGCCGGATCGACCCTGCCAGCCGTGACGTGGCGGGATCGCGCGGTCTCGGCGACGTCGACGGTCATGGCACCGCGGTAACCGCGACCGCGGCAGCGGCTCGCAACGACGCCCAGAATGTCGGCGTCGCTTTTGACGCGACCATCCTCTCTTTCCGCGCGGATGCCCCCGGGAGCTGCGAAACAGAGGACGGCTGCGAGTTCTTCGACAGCGCGATCGCTGCCGGCATTGACTCGGCACGGGTTGCCGGCGCCAAGGTCATCAATCTCTCGCTCGGCGGTTCCTCGCCCGGCAATACGCTCATGGCGGCGATGCAGCGGGCGGTGAACGCCGGAATCATTCTCGTCATCTCTGCGGGAAATGACGGCGAAGACCCGGTGAAGGGCCGAAATGCGGACCCGTTCGCGCTCATTCCAGCGAGCAACTTCCCGGGCCAGGTGATCATCGCCGGCTCAGTGGGTGTCGGGAGCGGCACCGGCAGTGACCTCGATCAGCTCTCCACCTTCTCCAACCAGGCCGGCGACGGGCAGAACTGGTACCTTGCGGCGCTTGGCTACCGGGTACGCACCGTCGACCATACCGGTGCGGGGGTCCTCTACTCGGGAACCAGCTTCTCGGCGCCGGTGATCAGTGGAGCCGTCGCGCTGGTCGCCCAGGCCTTCCCCAATCTCTCGGCGCAGCAGATCGTCGATCTCCTGTTCAAGACCGCCGACGACCTCGGTGCCGCCGGTGACGACCGCGTCTTCGGCCAGGGGCGGCTCAACCTCGGCCGTGCCTTCCAGCCGGTAGGCCAGACCAGCATCGCCGGGACCGAGATGGCCGCGACGGACGAGGACGCGACCGGCGGACTCCCGGAGGCGGCGGGCGACAGCGGGCCCGTTGGGACGCTCGGCGCGATCATCCTCGACGGCTACGACCGCGCCTTCGTGATGAACCTGGCCAGGGGACTTCGGCAGGCTGACGGACGGCGGCCGCTTGAGCGCGCGCTCGCCGGCCATGTCCGCTCCTCGGCGGCAAGGGCCGGTGGCTTCTCGGTGGCGATGAGCGTCGCCGAGCGCCCGGGCATGCCGGGCATCATCGAATTGGCCGAGCTCGGCATCGGGCCGGACGACGCGAGGCGCTCGCGGATCGTTGCAGGCTCGGCCATTGCCCAGCTTGATAATCATACGCGCGCAGCCTTCGGCATGGGCGAGGGTGCAAAGTCGATCGAGCGCAGGCTGACCGAGGCCCAGGCCGGCGCCTTCCTCATCGCCCGCGACATCAGCAGTGACCCCGGCTTCCAGGCGGATCGCGGCACCAGCATGGCGATCCGCCGCGATCTCGGCTTTGCCGGCCTCACCATCGCCAGCGAAGAAGGCAAGATGTGGGAGCGGGTCCGGACCGAGGCCGACGAAGCAGGCTATCGCTGGTCCAGCCTCACCCTCGACCGTCGTTTCGGGTCGGGGACCTGGGGGTCGGTCGGCCTCAGCCGGCTCGACGAGGACAGGACGCTCCTTGGTGGGCGGCTCGGTTCCCTCTATGGCACGAGTGGCTCATCGAGCACCTTCCTCGACCTCGAGGCGCGCCAGTACCTCGGCAACGGCTGGGTGGCGACCCTGATGGGCCGGCGCGGCTGGACCGACTTCTCGAGCGGCCGCTTCCAGACCGGAGCCTATTCGTTCGACCTTGCCAAGATCGGCCTGCTCGGCGAGCAGGACCGGTTCGGGCTCAGGGTGGCGCAGCCGCTAAGGGTCGAAAACGGCGGTCTTTCGATGCTTCTTCCGACCGGCTACGACTATGCGACGCAGACCGTGTCGAGCAGCATCGAGACGCTGAGCTTCACTCCGTCCGGCCGCGAGATCGATGCCGAGCTCAGCTATTCGACGACGCTTGGCGGTGGCTGGCTTGGCGCCAATCTCTTTGCAAGGCGCGAACCGGGCCATGTCGCCGGGGCCAATCCTGACCTCGGCGCTGCCATCCGCTACTCGCTGGGTTTCTAGATTGGCGCAGGCTGCGGCGTAGGAAACAGCTGCTTACGGCTGGAGTCGGGCACACAAACGATCGACGGCCGCGATTGCCGAGTTGAAGCCTGGGACCTCGCTCATGCCAGCGAATGCCATGCCGCCGACGAATAGCGCATATTCCTCGGGGTTACGTCATCCGGCGCGCTGGAGATGGACATAGTTGCCGTCGTAGCCAATTCGACGGCTGACCCGCTCCTTGACTGCAAGCGTGCGGCCGGTCGGTACCTGAGTTGAGTGCCCGCGGTTATAAGCCTCATCGAACGATGAGGGCTCTACCTGCTTGCCCAAGCGCTCGAGTGCTTCGGTTGCCAGGCGCCTGATGCCTACGACGGGCGCGGGCCTACCGGTAAATGGCGAGACTTCCGCTCTGGCGTAAAGGCCGTAGCCGATTCGGACGAGTGAACCGTCACCTGTCTTCTTTTTAAGGGCGCGACCAATTGCGTCATAGCTTCCAAGCAGGGCGAAATCGCTGCGCATGAACACGTTGCGCTTGGAGCGGCGGATTTTCTTTTCGATGCCCTCCAGGATCGTGTTCACCGACTGTGCGCCCTTGCTGCCCGAACTTCGATAGCGTCCCCGGCCCACGCGGA
>CAZQLI010000054.1:0-10262 GCA_964594145.1 uncultured Sphingomonas sp.
TCCTCCACGGCGTGGTGAAGGCGCCGCTCCGGCTTACCTTGGGGCCGCTCGACGATGGTGTGAGCACCGCCTTGAGAAGCGTTCCCTCGACCCTCGCGATGTTCATCCCCGAATAATCGACGAGGGCTGCCTCGTGGATCGAGACATGGGTGCCATCGGCAAGCACCATGGTGAGCGGCGTCTGGGCGGTCGCGATCCCGCTGACCGGGGTCTCGTTGTAGAGATATTCCTCGCGGTTGCTCTCGAAGCCCGGCGCCCACCAGGCCTTTCCGTCCTGCGCGACGCGGAACTGGGTCAGTTCCTCGGCAATGTTCCATGCCTCGCCATTGGCTCGCTCCGGCAGGCGGTAGCGGATGCCAAGCCCGTCATCATAGGCCCTGATCTCGATCGTCATCCGCCGCTTCAGGCCCGACTTCTCCTCGAGGTCGAGCACCAGCTCGCGATAATGGTCGCGGATCCGCCGGTCCTCTCCCCACGGCGTCTCCCATGTCTCGTCGTGGTCGCGGACCTTCTGCCCGACGATCGCGAAGTTCCTGAGCATCTGCGGCTGGTCGGTGAAGAGGAAGCCAAGATGGCTCTCGGCGATGACCGGCCTTCCCTGCCGCGATACCATGTAGCCCACCCGGCCTTCGCCGTTGAGGCTGACATCGACCCTGAGCAGGCCGCCGGGAGACTGGACGCTGGTCGCAAGCGCCGATTCATGGTGCTGCTCGACGTCGCTCTGGGCGGTGGCGGCAGAAGGAATGGCAAGGGCAGTGAACGCAACGGCAATCAACAGTCTGCTCAGCATCGGGCTATGAATCCAGAAGAGGGAGGAACGGTCGGAAGTGCCGGGTCGGCACCGCCGGTCGAAAGGAGGACTGTTCCGGACCGGGCCGGGTTCGGAGCCGGTAAGTCCGAGAGGTTGAAGACACAGGAGACATGTTCTGCACCTTCATGACGCTCGAAGGCAATAAGCTGGTCGCTTTGCTCGTCGAGAAGCTGGATGTCACCCTGGCGAAGCGCCGGGCTGGACTGGCGAAGCTCGATCAGGCGCCGGGTCCAGCTCAGCACGGAGCTCTTGTCGCTGCCCTGGACCTCGACGCTAGCTGCAAGGTGCGCCGGATCGAGCGGCAGCCATGGCACAGCGCTTCCAAAGCCGCCGTCGGCAGCCTTGGTCCATGGCATCGGCGTCCGGGCACCGTCCCGCCCGAGCGTCTGCGGCCAGTTGGCGATCGCCTCGGGATCCTGGAGATGCTCGAACGGGACATCGGCCTGGGGAAGGCCGAGTTCCTCGCCCTGGTAGATGATCGCGTTGCCCCTGAGCGCCATAAGCAGCATCAGCGCCACCCGGACATGGTCATCGCGCCGTTCGGCGCCCCACCAGCGCGACGCAAAGCGAGGAGCGTCATGGTTTGAAAAGGCCCAGCTCGGCCATCCCTCGCCTTCCGTTCCTGGCCAGCGCCTTACCGTGTCGCGGACAACCGCCGGCGTCAGCGCCTCGGCGTAGAGATAGTCGAACCCATAGGCGCTGTTGAGGCGGCGGTCCCCGGCAGTGTAAAGCTTCATCTCCTCGGCGGAACGCTCCCCTCCCACCTCGGCCAGGGTGAAGATCGCGTCGTAGCGATCGGTCAGGCCCCTCACCCGCTCGATGAAGCCGATGATGTCGGGGTGGCCCTGGTTGAAGATGTGGTGCTGGAAATCAAATGGCCGGGTTCGCTTCGCCGGGTCGCTGACCGGCGGGTTATCGCGCAGCTCGGGATCGTGCATGGCGAAGTTGAGCGCGTCCAGGCGGAACCCGTCGACTCCCCGGTCCAGCCAGAAAGCTGCAACATCGAGCAGCGCGTCCTGGACCTCCCGGTTGTGGAGGTTGAGCTGCGGCTGCTCCTTCAGGAAATCATGGTGATAATATTGTTCGCGCCGGGCGTCCCAAGTCCAGGACGGGCCTCCAAATACCGACTGCCAGTTGTTCGGTGGCGAGCCGTCGGGCTTGGGGTCGGCCCAGACATACCAGTCCGCCCTGGCATTATCTCGCGACGACCGGCTTTCGAGGAACCAGCGATGCTGGTCGCTGCTGTGCGAATAGACCTGGTCGATGATCAGCTTCAGCCCAAGCGAGTGGGCGCGCTCGACCAGCAGATCGAAGTCGCGAAGGGTCCCGAAAATCGGATCGACGCCGCAATAGTCAGCGACGTCATAACCGAAATCCTTCATCGGCGAGGTGAAGAAGGGGGATACCCAGACAGCATCGCATCCAAGGCCGGCCACATGGTCGAGCCGATCGGCAATCCCCTTGAGGTCGCCAATGCCATCACCGTTGGAATCCGCGAAGCTGCGCGGGTAGACCTGGTAAATGACCGCCCCCTTCCACCAGGGAGCTCCCGGCCGCGGTGCCGGCAGACTTTTGGCTCCTGCCTCGCTGGTCATTGGGCGGCGCAGACCGAAAAACCGAGCGGCGGCAGGGTGACGACGAGGCTCCCGGGCGCGGCAGCGCTCGCGCTGCACTGTCCGGCAAGCGCCGTGAAACGCTGGCTTTCGACTTCGACCAGCACTTTCTGGGTGATCGGCTGCGTCGAGGTGTTGAAGGCAAGGAGCACTTCCTTGCCGCTTTGCGGGTCGAAGCGCGACGCCGCGAACAAGCCGGGCTTCTGGCCGGACGCCCGCACCAGCTGGCGCCCGCGGCGCAGGGCGGCATTGTCCACCCTCAGCCTGGCGAGGGTGGCGATCAGCCGATAGATGGGGTGGTCGGTCCGGAAATTGGAAACGGCCGTGGTCTCGCTGGTGCCGAGCAGGCGATTGTCATTGTAGATCGCGACCTTGCTCGGAAACATGTCTTCCCGGGCGGCCTGGTCGCCCTCGTCGCTGACGAACCCCTGCTCGTCGCCGTAGTAAATGGTCGGAACGCCTCTCAGGGTGAGCAGCATGGCATGGGCCAGCATCACCCGGTCGAGCACTTCCTCGTCGCTGGCGGCTGGAAATGCGCGGCGGACAAACATGGAAAAGCGGCCGGCATCATGGTTGCTGACAAAGGTCGGAAGCTGCTGTGCCGCGGCCGCTCCGCCCTCGTAGAGCGGATCTCCGAAGAACAGCCGTTCCCAGGCCTCCGTTCCCTTGTCGCCGGCGATGGTCTGGAGCGCGGCGGCCCTGAACGCGAAGTCGAGGACGGCCGGGTAGCGGTCGACCCGGGTGTGGACCGCGAGCGTGCCCGGTTCCATCGTCTCCTGGTAAACCTCGCCGAAGATGTGGAAATTGGGGATGCCGCGGTCCTTGGCGCGCTCCAGCATGGCCGGGACGAAGGCCTGCCAGAACTCGGGGTTGACGTGCTTGGCGGTGTCGATCCTGAACCCGTCGATCCCGAAGCGGTCGATCCAGCTTCCGAACACCTCGATCAGGCCGGCGACGACCCTCGGGTGCTCGGTATAGAGATCGTCGAGGCCCGAGAAATCGCCATAGGTCATGCTCTCCCCGTGCCACTCGCTGTTGCCGCGGTTGTGGTAGTAGATCGGGTCGTTGAGCCAGGCCGGCACCTTCACGTTTTTCTCGGACGCCGGCACCTCGACTTCATAGGCGAAATTGGGATTGGTGAGCTTGCCGAAATTCCCGGCCGAACGGTCGCCGTCGCCCCGGAAACCAGCGTTAATCGACCCGCCTTCGGTGCCGCCGCGACGCTGGTACGGATAGTCGGCGATCGACCGGTAGCCGCATGCCTGGATTGGGCAGCCCTTGTACTGGATGACGTCTGCGGTGTGGTTGGCGATGATGTCCATATAGACCTTCATCCCGCGGGCGTGGGCCGCGTCGACGAACGCCTTGAATTCCTCGTTGGTGCCGAGGTGGGGGTCGACCTGGGTAAAATCGGTCACCCAGTAGCCATGATAGCCCGAGCTCTCCTGGCCGGGGGGGCCCTGCACCGGCTTGTTCTTGAAGATGGGCGTGAACCAGATGGCAGTGACGCCGAGCCCCTCGAGATAGTCGAGGCGACCGGTCAGCCCCTTCAAATCGCCGCCATGCCAATAGCCCTTGTGGGACGGGTCATAGCCGGTTTTCAGCCGGTCGCCCCTTAGGCCACCGCGGTCGTTGGCCGGGTCGCCGTTCTCAAAGCGGTCGGGCATGACGAAATAGATGATCTCGTCCTGCGCGAGGCGGCTCCGATATTGCCCCTCACCTTCGCCCTGGGCCGCGGCCGGTGCGCCAAGCACCGCGGCAAGACCCATTGCAACTGCCGAAATACCCACGGTCATCCTTGGCCTCCTCACGCTACGGACCTCGCTGCAGTACGCGAGGCAATGAACTCTTCATGGGTCGGGAGGCTGGCTGCGGCGCGCGCGATGATCGCCTCGACGTTGGCCATGAACTCCCCAAGCTCGTCACGGCTGATCACGTCGGCCATCGAATGATATGTTTCCGGGACGATATTCTGACCGGTCATGGTCTGGAACCAGCCAATTTCGACGAACAGTTCGTCCTGGTCGCGGTAGATTTTCCCGCTCGCCTTGAAGATGTCGATCTTGGCTTTCAGCGCCTCGGGTATCTCCATCTCGCGGCACCGTTTCCAGAACGGGGAATCGTCCCGCTGGTTGGCGTGGTAATGGAATATGATGAAGTCGCGGATCCGTTCGTAATCGAAGCGGACCTTGCGGTTATATTCGGACGCGAGAACAGGATTGAAGCTGCGATCGGGAAACATCGACAGCAGCTTGGCGATGCCGTTCTGGATGAGATGGATGCTGGTCGATTCCAGCGGTTCGAGAAAACCCGAAGAAAGGCCGAGGGCGACGACATTCTTCACCCAGGCCTTGTTGCGCATTCCGGTCGTGAACCTGAGGAGGCGCGGCTCGGCGAGCGGCTTTCCCTCGAGGTTTTTCAAGAGGACATCCGCCGCTTCGTCCTCGCTGATGAAATCGCTGCAGAACACATGGCCATTGCCCGCCCGGTGCTGCAGCGGGATGCGCCATTGCCAGCCGGCCCGGTGGGCGATGGACTGGGTATAGGGACGAAGCCGCGGCCCATTCTCGCAGGGTACCGCCAGCGCGCGATCGCAGGGGAGCCAGCGCGTCCAGTCCTCGTAACCGACGCCAAGCGCCTCGCCGATCAGGAGCGCCCGGAAACCCGAGCAGTCGATGAACAGCTCGCCCTCGATCGTCTCGCCGCTGTCGAGCGTCACCGAGCTGATGAAACCATCCTCGCCCTTTTGCTCGACCGACCGGACGATGCCCTCGGTGCGGGTGACACCGAGGGATTCGGCGATGGAGCGAAGGAACTTCGCGTAAAGGCCGGCGTCGAAGTGGAAGGCGTAGGTGATCCCCTCGATCGCGCTGTTGGGGACCCGCGGCACCCGGGCAAATTTGCCGGCGTCTGCTGCAACATGCGTCAGCGAATAATTGCTGAACGGCTTTGCCAGGCCCTCCTCCCGGGCACGGAGCCAGAACTGGAAGAACTCGACCAGCCCGAGGCTCTGCCCGAACTGCCCGAAGGCGTGCATGTAGCGATCGCCGATCCTGCCCCAGTTCTGGAACTCGATGCCGAGCTTGAACGTCGCCTTCGTGGCCCGGAGGAACTCGTCCTCGTCGATTTCGGCAAGAGCGTTGAACAGGCGGATGGCCGGGATGGTGGCTTCGCCGACCCCGACGGTTCCGATCGCGTCGCTTTCCACCAGGCGGATATTGAGCTGGTGGCCCATGGTCCGGGCCAGTGCGGCCGCCGCCATCCAGCCGGCGGTCCCACCACCGACGATGACGACATCCTTGATGCGAGTGTCAGCCAAGGCGCGGCCCAATCATCAAGCTTTTCGTCCGATCTCGGCCCTCGGGAGGGCCGGCCCGCCATGACGGCGTCGGCCGGCCACTCGAAAGCGGGGAAAGGTCAGAACTTGTAGGCGAAACCAAGCATGAAATTGCGCCCGTAGTTCTGGTGGTCACGGATCTGCCGCGTGTCGCCATTCTGATAGGTGACGAACGGCTCGTTGGTGAGGTTATAGCCCGAGGCGAGAATGGAGAGGCCCGTCAGCGGACCGCGGCGGAACTCGTAACCGATCTGCGCATCGACCAGGAACTCGCTCTTCGCAAAGACGAGGTCACGGACGAGGCTGAGGCCCGACACCTCGGCCAGGAACTTGGAACGGTAGCGGCCGCTGACGCGGGCATTGAAGCCATGCTTCTCGTAATAGAAGGTCGAGTTGACGACCCACTTGGAAAGCCCCGGCATCGTCGTCACGGGCTCGTCACCGAGGCGCACCTTGCTCTTCGTGTAGGAACCGCTGACCAGAATGCCGAAGCCATCGAGGCTGCTGGTCAGGGCGTTGAACGGCAGCGACGAGGACAGCTCGGCGCCATAGACCTTGCCGCCACCGGCGTTCTGCCACTGGGAAACAAAGCCCTGGAAGAAGGTCGGCTCGACCGGCCCGCTATGCGGATAGCCGGTGAAATCGAACACCGTCTGCTGGCGGTAGATGAAGGACTCGAGATCCTTGTAGAAGCCGCTCAGCGCGATGTAGCCGCCCTGCCCGAAGTAATTTTCATAGGCGAGGTCGAACGCGTTGGCGATCAGCGGCTTCAGCTTGGCGTTGCCGGCCGTCCCTGACCAGGGCGAGCTGTCGATCGTGGTGTTGGCAGCCTTCGACGCGTCGAAATTGAAGCCGTTGGCCGGGTTGAGCTGGTCCATTCGGGCACGGGCGAGCACCCTCGCCGCGCCGATGCGGATGAAGTTGTTCGACGCGATCTCGAAAGCAAGGTTCAGGCTCGGAAGGACGTCGGTGAAGGTATCGCCGTCGGTGATCGGCTGGACCACGACCAGGTCACCCTGGCGTGAGGCCGAGAAGCTCTCGCCCTCCTGGTCGGTGTGGACGATCTGCACGCCGACGTTGCCCCTGACCGGAACGCTGCCGAGATTGCGATCGAGATTATACTGGACGAAGCCCGTCAGCACCTTTTCGGTAATGTCGAAACTGTTGGTGAGGCGGCTGGAAGTCCAGATGGATTCCGGGGTCAGCGTGTAGTGGCCCTGGTTGAGATATTTCCAGCTGTCGAATGACACCATGCCCGGGATGCCGATGAAATCGAGCGACACCGGGTCGAACAAGAGGTCGCTCGGGATCGGCGTATTCGCCGGGTAATTCTCGTGGGTGAGGACATAGCCCTCGTCGTCCAGCTTCTTCTCGCGGTGGCTGTAGTTGAGACCAACGCGCAGGCTGTCATTGTCGAACATTTCCTGCGTCGCCTGGAGGCGAAGCGAGGCCAGCTGGTCCTTGATCTTGGGGGCGTTGATGAAGCCGTCCTGGCAGTCGCCGGGGAAACCCGGGCGACCGCACCAGCCGCGCGGATCGGTCAGCTGGAACAGGCTGTCGTCGGTATAGTCGATATCATTGGGCGTGAACTCGATCACGCCGTCGGAACCGAGCACGAAATCCATCGTGTCCCGGGCGCCATTGGCCGAGCCGCGGCCGGTGCCGGCGTAAATCTCGATATTCTCGATCTTCGTGCGCAGCCTGGAGAAGCTTGCATCGCCTTCAAGCTCCAGCCGTTCGGTCGGCCGGAACTCGACATTGAGTCCGCCGGCGAAGATCTTCGACGTACGATGGACGACATCGTTGCGCATCACCGCCTTGACGTTGTTCCAGGTGCCCGAGGTGATTAGGCCGTTCTCGACGGTATAGTCGGGTCCAAGCGTTTCGCCCTGGCCGCCCCACCAGAAGGGAAGCTCGAGGCCGCGCAGGCGCTGGTCGTCCTTGAACTTGGACCAGTAGCCATCGAGCGTGACGTGCCACTGGTCGTTGGGCTGGAACTCGAGGACCCCCATCAGGCCATCGCGGGTCAGCTTGTTGGATTTCACATAGGGCTTGGCGCCGCCGATCAGCAGCTGGCCCTGGGCCGCCTCATATTCCGGGCGGATCTCGCGGACGCCATCCATGTCCGGGTCCCAGCCATAGACTGCCTGGTTGTCCTGCCAGTTGAACGTCGGATAGCCCCAGGCCTGCCACCGCTCCTCGGCGGTTGGCGATACCATTCGAGCATATCCGATCGCCCAGCCGACCGTGCCATCGGCATTCTGGTCGATGTAGGAGATGTTGGCGCGATATCCCTTGTTCGAAACATCCGGGTTGAGCTCGCCCAGATCGTTCACCTCGAACCGCGCACCGAGCGCGATCGCGCGCCGGCCATATGCAAGCGGGCGAACCGTCTTCATGTCGATCGTGCCACCAAGCGCCTGGCCGATCAGGCTGGCGTCGGGCGTCTTGTAGACGATCGCGCCGTTGATCAGTTCGGAAGGATATTGGTCGAGTTCGACACCACGGTTGTTGCTGGCGCTGACCTGTTCACGCCCATTTAAGAGGGTAGTGGTGAAGTCGGGCGCGAGGCCGCGGATTGAAACCACGCTGGCGCGGCCGTCGAGCCGCTGGGTGGCGAGGCCGGGCAGGCGTGAAAGGGATTCCGCAATGGATTGGTCGGGAAGCTTGCCGATATCCTCGGCCGAGATGACCTCGACGATCGAGCTGTTGGCTTTCTTCTCGGCGACCGAGGCCGCGATCGAGGCACGGATGCCGGTAACGACGATTTCCTCGTCGGCGGTCGATGCCTCGGTCGAGTCCTGGGTTGCGGGTTGCTGCGCAACGGCGGCAGCGGCGGCCGATGCCTCGGCCGAAAGGTCCTGCGCGAACGCGGGCGTCGCGCCGAGTACCGCGATCGCCACGCCAAGGGCGACGTGGCTCGAACTCGTCGCGTAGAGCGACCGTGCAATATTGGTCATGATCCCCTTACCCCTCCCAGTGAAATCGGGTGCAGGCGCACCGCGTCCAATCTTTTGGATCGGTGTTACGCTTAGCCGCAGGGGGAGGAATGTGTCAGCCTGCCGACATGGCTATACATACGTATTCAGCCTGCTTACGAAGGACTTAGACACGGCAAAGTGGCCAAACTGCAACGGAATCCCAGCTGGGCAATGAGCTCCCGCCGACCTACTTCGTTCGATATTGCGGCCCTCGCCGGCGTGTCGCAGCCGACCGTCAGCCGGGCGCTTTCCGGAAATCCGTCGGTGAGCGAGGAAACGCGCAACCGCGTCCTCGAAGCTGCACGGCAGCTCAACTACACGGTGGACAAGAATGCTTCCGGCCTGAGGAGGCAGCAGTCCAGGACCATTGCCCTCCTCTTCTTCGAGGACCCGACCCCCGACGACACGCTGATCAACCCGTTTTACCTGTCGATGCTCGGCTCGCTTACCCGGGCCTGCGCCGCCCGCGGCTATGATCTCTTGATCAGCATGCAGCAGCTGTCCGGCGACTGGCATGTCGACTATGAAGACAGCCGCAAGGCCGATGGCATCATCCTGCTTGGCTACGGCGATTACCTCACTGCACTTCCGCGCCTCGAGCAGCTGGTGAGCCAGGGCACGCATTTCGTCCGCTGGGGCGCAGCAAGGGCCGGCCAGGTCGGCACCACGGTCGGCTCGGACAACGAGCTTGGCGGCTACCTCGCAGGCAGCCACCTCATCGAGCGCGGGAGGCGGTCGATCGCCTTTCTTGGAACGGTGAGCGGCGATGCCCCGGAATTCGTGGAACGCTGGACCGGCTATGAGCGCGCACTCGCCGAAGGCGGTGTGAAGCAGGACCCGCGCCTTCGGATCGACGCCGCGCCGACCGAGGAGGAAGGACGGGCCGCCGTTCAATCGCTCCTCGAGCAGGGGATTGGGTTCGACGCCATTTTTGCGACCAGCGACCTTGCCGCCATCGGCGCCATGCGCGCCCTCCACGACGAGGGAATCGATGTGCCGGGCGATGTCTCGATCGTCGGCTACGACGACCTTGCCGCGGCACGGATCTCCGAACCGGCACTGACGACGGTCGCCCAGGACACGAGGCTCGCCGGCGAGACTTTGGTGGACACGCTGATCGCCAACATCGAGGAGCGCGCCTCCCAGAGCGTCCTGCTCCCGGTAAAGCTGGTGGTGCGCGGGTCCAGCTGATCCCTACCCGGAAGCGCGCCGCCCTGCCCTGATCAAATTAATGCGTGCATTTGCCCAAGGTCCGGTATCTGTTCGCGCACGCAATCGAGCCCGGCGACGGGCGATCCAGTGGAGTGGGGGATGGACGCAATGCTGACCGAAAAGCCGCGGCAGAATCTCGCCGGGCTGTCGAACATCTCGTTCGGTTTCTTCGGGATCCAGATCGGGTTTGCTCTCCAGACGGCCAATATGAGCCGCATCTTCCAGTCGCTCGGCTCAAGCCTCGACGACCTTCCCGCGCTGTGGATCGCGGCGCCGCTCACCGGGCTCCTGGTGCAGCCGATCGTCGG
>CAZQLI010000055.1:0-10240 GCA_964594145.1 uncultured Sphingomonas sp.
TTGCACCGATATCACCGGCAGCTTCGAGGTCTTCGAGGTGGCGGGCCGAGTGCCAGGCATAGTCGCGCTGCATTCCCGCGCCTTCGCCGGCGACCACGCTCACCGAATTGCTGTAGCCGGTCGCCCGGGTCGATCCTGAAAAGCCGTGGCTGGTCGCAAGCGCGAAGATATTGGCCGAAGCCGAGGCGGCCGAGCCTCCCGAGTTGGTGATGCCCCTGACACCGAGCGCCCTGTCCTCGGCAGCGAGCGCACGCTCCTTCAGAATCGCCGGATCGGGATCTCCGCCATCGTCCAGGTCGAGATCCGCCGGTGCGTCCCGGTATAGCATCTCCTCCGGTGCAAGCCCGGCAAACTGGTCCTCGGGCGCTTCGGCGGCCATTGCGAGGGCCCGCTCGACAAGCGTGCCGAGGGCATCGGGCGCAAGATCGGATGAGGCGACGGTGGCATTGCGCTTGCCGATGAAGACCCTCAGCCCGATTTCCTCGCCCTCGCTGCGGTGGACATCCTCCAGCTTGCCAAGCCGGACGCTGACGCCCTGCGAGCGTTCCCCGACATAGACGGCATCGGCGGCATCCGCGCCTTTCTTCAAGGCGAGTTCCACGAGCGAATTGGCCCTGTCGCGGGCGGCGGGCGGTTCGAGCATGGCGGTGCGCCTAGGCGCTCAGTCGGCCGACGACAAGCCAATCACGAGAAAGCCGAGGAACAGGAGCAGCCCGGTAAAGCGGTTCGACCGGAACAGCTGGAGCGCCTTTTGCCCGTCGCCGGCATCGGCGAGAAGCACCTGGCGGCCGAGGTGGATTGCCGCAGGAACGAGTGCAAGCAGTGCAAGGGGATCGGGCCGAACCAGCCAGATCGCGACGGACCAGCCGCCAATGGCGAGGGCGTAGCAGACGGCAACGCCCGTCCTCACATTTTCGCCAAGCGCACGGGCGCTCGACTTGACGCCGACAAGCGCGTCATCCTCGATGTCCTGGACGGCATAGAGCGTGTCGTAGCCGATCACCCAGAAAATGCTCCCGCACCAGAGCGCCAGGGGAGGAAGCGCGAACGACCCGGTAACCGCCGGCCAGCCGACCAGTGCCCCCCAGCTGAACACCAGCCCCAGCCATGCCTGCGGCCACCAGGTGATGCGCTTCATGAAAGGATAGGCAGCAACGGGTAGAATGCTTGCCAGGGCGATGGCCTGGGCGGCGGGCGGCAGCTGCAGCAGGACGATGAGCCCGGCCAGCGAAAGCGCGATGGCGAGCGTCCAGGCGCTGGCCAGCGTGACACGGCCCGAGGCGAGCGGTCGCAGCCTCGTGCGTTCGACACGCGCGTCGAGCCTCCTGTCGACGATGTCGTTATAGACGCAGCCAGCGGAGCGCATGACAAACGCGCCGGCGAGCAGCCAGGCGAAGAGAAGCCATTTCCCGCCGACGCCCGCCAGGCCGACGCTCCAGGCACAGGGCCAATAGAGGAGCCAGGTCCCGATCGGCCGGTCAATGCGCATGAGCGATGCATAGGGGCGCATTGTCCGCGGCAGAGCGCCGATGAGGCCGGTCCGCTCGCTGTCGGGGACGAGTTCGTTCATGCCGCTTCTGCCCGGTCGATCCAGTGGACCAGCGCTGCAAGCGAGCCGAGCTCGACAAAGCGCGGATTGTCCCTTGGCGGAGGCTGCTGTTCGTGGCTCCAGCCAAGCGGCTGCGGGATATAGGCAGCCCAGGCTCCCGCCTCGAGCGCCGGCAATATGTCGCTCCGCATCGAATCGCCGGCCATGAGGGCACGGTCCGGTTCGACGTCATGCCGCTTGAAAATGCCATCGAAGGTGGCGGGCCTCTTGTCGCTCACGATCTCGATCCCGGTAAAAAGATCGCCCAGCCCCGAGGCGGCGAGCTTCGCTTCCTGGTGAAGGAGGTCACCCTTGGTAACCAGGACGAGGCGCGCCCGCTCGGCCAGCGCCTGCAAGGTTTCCTCGACGCCATCGAAAAGCTCGACCGGGTGCGCGTGCAGGGCCTTGCCCGCCTCGAGGATGTCGCGGATTACCGAAGCCGGGACATCATCGCCGCCGAGTTCCAGCGCGGTCTCGATCATCGACAGGGTGAACGCCTTGGCGCCATAGCCGTAAAGCCGGAGATTGCGCACCTCGCACGCGTCGAGCGCCGAGCGCGCGATGCCGGCATCGACAAATGGTTCGAGCATGCCGACCAGCGCGTCCTGGGTGGCATGGAAAAAGCGCATGTTGTGCCAGAGCGTGTCGTCGGCATCGAGGCAGATAAGGTCGATTGGCATGGGTCATCCGACTAGCATCGGCTTCGCGGCATGGCGATAAGCGAGCTTGAGCCGGGGAGGCAATGATCGCCTAGCTCTGCCGGCGGGCCCTGCGGCGCCTGGCCAGGCGGTCGGCGATCATTGCCCGGCCCTGCGCCCAGCTCCTGGAAAGCCCCCGCCGTGCGACGGGCTCGAACATGGCCTCGGGGCTTTCGGGATCGAGAAGCTCGTTGGAGGCGATGAATTTTTCGGCCGATCCCAGTTCCTCCATCGGCAGCGGGACGAGCGAACGCCCGTCGCTGCGCAGCGCCTCGATGGCAGCCAGCATGGAACCGAGGCGTCGCTCGGCCTCCCCGAATTCTTCCGGCGAACAGCCGAGATGTTCGGCGCACAGCCGGTGCCTGAGAGCGGTTATCGCCGGCCCGCATCCGCGATTGGCTTCGAGCCCTGCGTCGATAACCAGGTCGCACTCGCTATCGAGGCCCATGCTGCGATTGTTGAGATTGGCCGAGCCCACGCGCAGCAGGCGATCGTCGACGATCGTGACCTTGGCATGGACATAGATGGGATCCTTTTCCTCGGTGACCGGGAAATAGACCCGGAAGCGGTCGAGCGGGTCCCTCTTGCCGATCGCGCGGATGAGCTGGAGGCGGGCACCGTCCATCGCCTTCTGCTCGAGCCATCCATCGGCCCGCCGCGGCATGACCAGAACGAATTCGGGCGGGTCCTCTTCCTCCAGCCGGGTGCAGATCGCCGCGGCGATCCTCGCCGAGGTGAAATATTGGTTCTCGAGGTAAATGAAGCCGCGGGCCGCGGCGATGAGGTCCAGGCCGAGCGCCTCGATTTCGCGGATCTCCTCGAGATCGCGATAGGTCGCGCGCGTCCGGGCGATCGCTACCTCGACGTCCTCGAACATCGCCGGGAGACCCTCGGGCCAGTCGTCGTTGCAATGCTCAATGGCCTCGAGGTCGCGGCTCGTCGCCGTCTTCCAGCGCTCGCGGCCCAGCTCGCCAAGGTCACGCGCGACCTCGCCCATCACCAGCATGGTGGCGTCATGCCAGGGCATGTAGGGCTTCCCGTCGGGTCCGGTGCGCCTGCCGTCCTGGTCGAGATGCTTGCTTGTGTCCCAGCGGCAGGTCGAAATGTCGATGCCGCCGCAGGCCGCGAGGCAGTCATCGATCACCACGATCTTCTGGTGATGGCTGCACCCTGGCGGATGCGCGCTGTCGAAGCGGAAATCGATGCTGCGGGTTCGCCACCAACGGAACAGCCAGAGGAGTGCGGCGGGACGGAACAGCTGTTTCAGTGCCCCGAAATTCCACTTGAGGATGTCGATGTCACGGTCCGGCTTTTGCCGGGCAAGGCGAAGGAAAAAATGACCGAGCGTCTCGCCCTTCCCGTTCCCGTCGGGGTCGAGCGCAATCCGCGTGTCGAAATCCCAGCCGACGACGAGGATGCGCCGCTCGGCCGCGGCCATGGCAATGCTGATGTAATGATAATAGTCGCAGGCATCGACGATGACCGTCGCCCGATCGGCCCGCGAAATGCGCCAGCAGTTCCGACCGACGGCAACGATCGGCTTTAATTGCTCACCATCCACTGGCCACCCTTCGTTGCAACAGCGTCACGAGCAGAGAAAAGCTTGACGGTGACGCCCGTTCCCAACGCCGCTACCAATGGCCGGATGCCCGCAATTCCCGCCTGGCCCCCGAAAAGCCTCCCACGCCTCTTCACCGCCCGGATTGCGGGAAGCGGCGCCATGATCGAGCTTCAGTCCGCCCAGGCCAATTACCTCGGCAACGTGCTTCGCCTGAAGCCTGGAAGCCGGCTGCTCCTGTTCGATGGTGAATCGGGCGAATGGCTGGCCGAGATCAGCGACCAGGGCCGAAGGCACATGACGCTCAGGGTCCTCGAGCAGACACGTCCGCAGGAAAGCGTGCCCGACCTCTGGCTGGCCTTTGCTCCGGTAAAGAAGGGCCGCGTCGACTGGCTGGTCGAAAAGTCGGTCGAGCTGGGGGTAGCGCGGCTGCTCCCGGTGATCACCCGGCGGACGATCGTCGATCGGCTCAACATGGACCGGATGCGGGCGCATATCATCGAGGCGGCCGAACAATGCGGAAGAACCTCGCTTGCATCCATCGAGGAGCCGCGCCAGCTCGAACGGATGCTCCGCGAGCGCGACCCGGGACGCACTCTCTATTTTGCGGATGAAAGCGGCGGTGAACCTGCCGGCAGCGCATTTTCCCCGGGGCCGGCGGTCATCCTCACCGGGCCGGAGGGTGGCTTTGCCCCCGAGGAAGCGGAGGCGATCCGCAGCTCGCCTGGCTGCAGGGCAATCAGCCTTGGACCAAGGATCCTTCGCGCCGAGACTGCGGCGCTTGCTGCGGTCACCGCGTGGATGGCCGCTGTTGGAGACTGGCGATAAACAGGGCTGCAGATGTCATAAGCAGGAAGTGCTGGCGCAGGTTTCGGCGCACCGCTAATGGCGCGCGCCAATGACCCAGCGTACCGACACCGGCGACAGCCCGCTCATCGAGACCCGCGAGGACCTCCTGTCGATATTTCTAGGCGGCGAGAAACCGCGGGAAAGTTGGCGGATCGGCACCGAGCATGAGAAATTTGTCTATCGCGTCGAGGACCATCGCGCACCAAGCTGGGAAGAGGATGGCGGCATCCGCGACCTGTTGCTCGGGCTCACCGAATTCGGGTGGAAGCCGGTCGAGGAAAATGGAAAGGTCATCGCCCTTACCGGCAATGACGGGACGATCAGCCTCGAGCCGGCCGGCCAGCTTGAACTTTCCGGAGCGCCGCTCCGCAACCTCCACGAAAGCTGCGCGGAGAGCGGCCGCCACCTCCAGCAGGTGAAGGCCGTCGGCGACCGTCTCGGGCTCGGCTTCCTTGGCCTTGGCATGTGGCCGGACAAGAGCCGGGCGGACCTGCCGGTCATGCCCAAGGGCCGCTACGAGATCATGCTCAGGCACATGCCGCGCGTCGGCACGCTCGGCCTCGACATGATGCTTCGCACCTGTACCATACAGGTTAATCTCGATTATGAATCTGAAGCCGACATGGTTAAGAAGTTCCGTGTCGGGCTTGCGCTCCAGCCGGTTGCGACCGCGCTGTTCGCCAACTCCCCCTTCACCGAGGGGAAGCCCAACGGCTTCAAGAGCTACCGAAGCCACATATGGGAAGACACGGACCCGGCCCGGACCGGCATGCTGCCTTTCGTCTTCGACGAGGGCGTCGGCTCCGCGCGCTCCTGCGAATATGCGCTCGACGGGCCGATGTCCTTCGTGTTCCGGGACGGAAAGTACATCGATGCGGCGGGCCAGAGCTTCCGTGATTTCCTCGAAGGCAAGCTCCCGGCACTGCCCGGGGAGCGGCCAAGCCTGGTTGACTGGACCGACCATCTCTCGACCGCTTTCCCCGAAGTGCGGTTGAAGAGCTTCCTTGAAATGCGCGGCGCGGACGGTGGCCGCTGGGGCCGCATTTGTGCACTTCCCGCGCTTTGGGTGGGACTGCTCTACTCGCAAAGCGCGCTCGACGCGGCCTGGGATCTCTGCCGGACATGGACCATCGCCGAACGGGAAGCCCTCCGCCATGCCGTGCCGCGGCTTGCGCTCGACGCACCATCGCCAGGTGGCGGCTCGGTGCGCGACCTGGCGAGGGAAGTTCTGGAAATCGCATCGGCCGGGCTGACCGAGCGCGCCGAGCTCAACACCGCCGGTGACAATGAGGGCGGCTTTCTCGACCCTCTCCGCGAGGTAGTTGCCAGCGGCATGACCTTCGCCGACCGGCTCCTCGAGCGCTATCATGGCGAGTGGAACGGCGATGTTTCGCGCGTCTACCGGGAATATAGTTTCTAGGCATTCCATGCCGCCTGCCCGCGGCTGTGACCGGCAAAGCGCACCCGCACCTCAAAATGTGCCGTAACGGGCCCGTTACATTGACTCGAGGCGGTGGCCGCGTAGAGGCGCTGAAGGCATCGGGGCGGGGCGTTGCATCTGCCCGCCCGCAAGTTCCCTCTTTCGCGGAAAGACGACGATGCGCCCCATTGCCCAAACCTCTCTCCTTGCACTTGCAACCGCATGCGTCTTCGCGGCGACCCCGGCACTTGCCCAGGCAACCGGGGACAGTGACACGCCGCTTGCCGATGAAAGCCAGCCAGGCGCCGACCCGGTCGCAGGCGTCGCCGACATCGTCGTCACGGCGACCCGCAGGAGCGAGAACCTCCAGGATATTCCGCTTTCGGTTGCGACCGTAAGCGACGAGACGCTCGCCGCGGTGACATCGGGCGGAGCGGACATCCGCGGGCTCTCGGGGCGGGTTCCAAGCCTCAATATCGAGAGCTCGTTCGGCCGCACCTTCCCGCGCTTTTACATCCGCGGGCTTGGCAACACCGATTTCGACCTCAACGCCTCGCAGCCGGTGAGCCTTGTCTATGACGACGTCGTCCTCGAGAACCCGATCCTCAAGGGCTTTCCGGCTTTTGACGTCGACCGCGTCGAGGTGCTGCGCGGGCCACAGGGGACGCTGTTCGGGCGCAACACCCCGGCGGGCATCGTCAAGTTCGACACGGTAAAGCCAGGCCAGGGCCGCAACTACGCCCGGGTCAGCTACGGGACCTATGGAACGATCAATGCCGAAGGAGCAGTGGGAGCGGAGGCCAGCGACCAGTTCGCCGTCCGGCTGTCCGGGCTCTGGCAGCACCGCAATGACTGGATCGACAATCTCGACGAGCCCGGGAAAAATGACCTCGAGGGCTATGACGACGCGGCGGTTCGCGCCCAGCTCCAGTGGCGCCCAAGCGATGTGATGACGGTCCGGCTGACGGGCCAGTATCGCAAGCTGGACGGGGACGCGCGCATCTTCCGCGCCAATGCGATCGAACAGGGTTCCAACAGGTTGATCGGTGTCGACGGCGGCGATTTCGAGCGCGACGAGGTCCATGCCGACGGCATAAATTTCCAGAAACTTACGACCTGGAACCTCGGCGGCGCGGTCGAATATGACCTTGGCCCGGCGACCATCTACTCGGTCACCAGCTACTGGCACGGCAAGCTCAAGAGCCGCGGCGATATCGATGGCGGCTTTGGCTGCTCATTCTGCGCCCCAGACTTCAGCGACAATAGCGCGCCGGGGTTCATCCCATTCGCTGCCCAGAGCCAGGACAATGTCCCGAGCCTCGACCAGTTCACCCAAGAACTGCGGGTCGCATCCAACAACAGCGGCGGCCTCGGCTACCAGGCCGGCATTTTCTATTTCAACGAGAAGCTCGACATCGAGACATTTGATTTCGGCAGCCCGACTGACGAGACGCCCGACGCGATCGTCAACCAGCGGCAGGATTCCGATGCCATCGGCATATTCGGTTCGATCAATTACGCCATGGACAATGGCCTGACGCTCCAGGCCGGCGCCCGCTGGAACCGCGACGAGAAGAAGCTCACCGCCGAGCGCCTCTTCGACATTCGTCCCGACTTCGTCGGCGGCGGCCCGGTCGATCCGGTTACGGAAGAAGTCGAGGACAGCGTCCTCACCTGGGACCTGAGCGCGATCCAGGAATTGAATGAGCAGGTCAATGTCTATGCGCGGGTCGCCAAGGGCTATCGTGCGCCCGCGATCCAGGGACGGATCCTGTTCGACCGCGACGTGACGACCGCCGACAGCGAGAACACCATGTCCTACGAGGCGGGGATCAAGACGGTCCTTCTCGACCGGAGGCTTCGCTTCAATCTCACCGGCTATTTCTTCAAGACGAAGGACCTGCAGCTGTCAGCTGTCGGGGGGGCGGCCAACGCCAACCTCCTGCTCAACGCCGACGCAGTGAAAGGCCATGGTTTCGAGGCCGAGCTCCAGGCGCGGCCCCTTGCAGGCCTGACGCTCACAGCGGGCCTCAGCTACAACAAGACGCGGATCGACGACGAGGACCTCACGGTCGAGACCTGCGGCGCTCCCTGCACGGTGCTCGACCCGGTCGCTTCTGCGCCCGATGTCCTGCCGGCGATCGTGTTCATCGATGGCAATGCGCTTCCGCAGGCGCCCAAATGGACCTTGAATTTCACTGCTGGCTACGAGCATCCCGTCGGCCCCGGTTCGGTCTATGTCTTCACCGACTGGTACCATCGCTCGAAGATCAATTTCTTCCTCTATGAATCGGTCGAGTTCAGCGATGACCAGCTGACCGAGGGTGGCTTGCGCATTGGCTACAGGACCGACCGGTTCGATATCGCAGGCTTCGTGCGCAACATCACCAACGACGAGAGCGCTGTGAGCGCGATTGATTTCAACAACCTCACGGCGATGGTCAACGAGCCGCGTATCTGGGGCGTTGAATTCGGCGTGAAATTCTAGGGGCTCCCCGGGCCCGTTTGGCTGGCGGCGGCGTTGCCCCAGCCATGGGGGCCCATGAATTTCCTCTCGACATTGCGGTTCGACCGATCCACGCTTTTTGACGGCCTGTCCGCCGCCTTGCCTGGCGGCATTTCGCGAGCCTGCCGGCCCGCAACCCACCGAGCCTTGCCTGCGGGCTCACCGGAACCGACATGGAGAAAGCTTGATGCAACAGCAACGCCGCGGCCTTTACCCCGAGATCGAGCCCTATCAGTCGGGCATGCTCGAGGTTGGCGACGGGCACTCGCTTTACTGGGAGCGCTGCGGAACGCCCGGGGCCAAGCCGGCGGTGTTCCTGCACGGTGGGCCCGGCGCCGGCATTTCCGAAAATCACCGCCGCCAGTTTGATCCAGAGCGTTATGACGTGCTGCTGTTCGACCAGCGGGGTGCCGGCAAGTCCACGCCGCACGCCCATCTCGAGGCCAATACGACCT
This sequence comes from uncultured Sphingomonas sp., assembly GCA_964594145.1. Taxonomy (GTDB): domain Bacteria; phylum Pseudomonadota; class Alphaproteobacteria; order Sphingomonadales; family Sphingomonadaceae; genus Sphingomicrobium. Next base: position 9,075 of record CAZQLI010000055.1, read on the forward strand.
GGCACCTGGTCGACGACATCGAGCGTCTTCGCGAGATGTGCGGGATCGAAAAATGGCTGGTGTTCGGCGGCAGCTGGGGTTCGACGCTCAGCCTTGCCTATGCCCAGACCTACCCCGAGCGGGTCACCGAGCTGGTCCTTCGCGGCATCTTCCTGTTCGGCCAGTCGGAACTCGACTGGCTGTACCGCTATGGCGCGTCCGAGCTTTACCCGGAAGGGTGGGATGATTTTATCGGCCAGGTGCCGCAGGAGGAACGCGGCGACCTCCTATCCGCCTACCGCCGCATATTGACCGGCGACGACAAGGCCGCGCAGCTTCGTGCGGCAAAGGCCTGGAGCAACTGGGAGGGCCTTACCGTGACCCTCCTTCCCGACCCCGAGATGCTCGCCGAGTTCACCGAGGACCAGCACGCGATCTCGATCGCCAGGATTGAAAACCACTACATGATCCATCGCGGCTGGCTCGAGGAAGGCCAGTTGCTGAGGGGCGCCGAAAGACTGCGCGGGATTCCAGGCGTCATTGTCCAGGGCCGTCATGACTGCTGCACTCCGCCGCGTGCCGCCTGGGAACTGAAACGTGCCTGGCCCGAGGTCGAGCTGAACATCGTTCCCGACGGCGGCCATCTCTACAGCGAACCCGGCATTCTCGACGGGCTGGTAAGGGCAACCGATCGATTTGCAGGCTGATCACTCGCCGGGGCGGTATTGCCTCTCGACGTGGCCGGCCAACTCTTCGGGGTAGAAATAGACCGGCCGCAGCGCCCCGGCAGCGTAGCGGGCCCCCTGGTCATTGAAATGGGGCGAGGCCGGATCGCCGCTCTGGCCGCCGGCGCTGACCGCCCTCGCCCGGACGCGCGGCCCGAATTCGACGATCGCAACAAAACTGTTGCCGCTGGTCCCGTACCAGCGTTTCGAGCCGTCCCGCGGCGCTGCTCCAAAGGAGGCAAGCGACCCGAAATTGCCGCTTGCAAAGGGCACTGCGATGCTTGGCGCCTCGTCGCTGAAAGGATGATCGATCGCGCCCGACACCCGCTGGAAACGGTTGATTTCACCCCAGGGCGTTTTCCAGCTTCCAAAGTCGCGCTCGAGCCTTTCCATCGCCCGGGCCAGCGCCAACAGCTTCTCATTGTCGCTCATCGCCTCGACGCGGCCGATCGTTTCGAGCGG
>CAZQLI010000056.1:0-10175 GCA_964594145.1 uncultured Sphingomonas sp.
GCGCATCACACTGGGGGTGTGGGGGTCGCTGGTTCGAATCCAGTCGCCCCGACCAGTTTTTCTCTTTTTCTTTCACCAGTCGCCGCCGGCGGGCCAAGACAGGCGCCCGCCGATCTGCCAGTCTTACAGCATCATGCCCCGCTCCCGCCGAAGAAAAAGACGCTGGCCGGCAAGGATCGCCATCCTCCTCCTCGCCATCCCCGGCCTGTACCTGCTGGCAGCGCTTGCCGGGGGGCTGATCAGCCTGAATCGCGGGTGGGAGGAGCCCGAGCAGGGCGTCACCATCTTCCTTGCAAGCAACGGGGTGCATGTTGACCTGGTGCTCCCGGCAAGGGCGGAAGGGCTCGACTGGACCCCGCTCCTTCCCAAGACCCAGTTCCGGAACGTCCCAAACGGCGCCGCCTGGATCGCATTTGGCGCCGGGGAGCGCCAGGTATATCTCGAGACCCCGACCTGGGCCGACCTTAGCCCAAGGACTGCGGCCGTCGCGCTTACCGGGGGCGAAAGGGTGATGCACGTCCAGTGGGTCGCCCACCCTTCCTACTCGGCCAGGGAGATCCGGCTGACGGGTGAACAATATCGACGCCTATGGGCATCGATCCGGGCAGGCTTCGAGCTCGACGAAAACGGCATGCCGATCCGTCTCGACCATCCGGGCTATGGGATGGGCGATTCCTTTTACAGGGGGGTAGGCAAGGCCAACGCCATCCACACCTGCAACCAGTGGGTCGCCGGCAGGCTGCGCCTCGCCGGGGTCAGGACGCCCCTCTGGTCGCCGTTTGTCCAGGGGCTGATGTGGCGTTACCGGGAGCCGGGTCAGAGCACGTAACGGCTGAGATCGGCATTCTTGGCGATGCCGGCCAATTGCTGCTCGACGAAGGCGGCGTCGATGACCAGCGTCTCTCCGGTCCGGTCTTCGGCGGTAAAGCTGATGTCCTCGACCAGCTTTTCCATCACTGTCTGAAGGCGGCGCGCCCCGATATTCTCGATCGCGTCATTCACCTCGGCCGCGATCCGGGCAAGCGCTGCAATGCCGTCGCTCGCGAACCGGATCGTCACGCCTTCGGTCTCGAGGAGCGCGCTATACTGCTCGGTGAGGCTGGCCCTGGTCGCGGAAAGGATCCGCACGAAATCCTCCTCCGTCAGCGTGGACAGCTCGACCCTGATCGGAAGCCGGCCCTGCAGCTCGGGCAACAGGTCGGCAGGCTTGGCGACGTGGAAGGCGCCGCTGGCGATGAACAATATATGGTCGGTCTTGATCGGCCCATATTTGGTGGCGACAGTAGTCCCCTCGATCAACGGCAGGAGGTCACGCTGCACTCCCTCGCGGCTGACCGAGCCGCCCCGGACATCGCTGACCGCGATCTTGTCGATCTCGTCGAGGAAGACGATGCCGTTGGCCTCGGCGTCGGCAAGAGCGACGCGGGTTACATCGTCCTGGTCGACCCGCTTGTCGGCCTCCTCCTCGACCAGCTTGGCAAAGGCATCCTTCACCTTGAGCTTGCGCCGCTTCCTTGGCGGGCCGCCCATCGCCTTGGACATCATCTCGCTGAGGTTGATCATCCCGACCCCGCCGCCCCCGGGGATTTCGAACGGCATGGCGGGAGCCTCCGCCACCTCTATCTCCACCTCGGCATTGTCGAGGCTTCCATCGGCAAAGCGCTGGCGGAAGCTCGCCCTCGTGGCCTCGCTGGATCCCTTGCCTGTCAGGGCATCGAGCAACCGCTCCATCGCCGCCCCTTCCGATGCCTCGCGCACCTTCTCGCGGCGCCGCTCGCGCTCCAGGCGCACGGCTTCCTCGACGAGGTCCCGGGCAATCTGCTCGACGTCGCGGCCGACGTAGCCGACCTCGGTGAACTTGGTCGCCTCGACCTTGACGAATGGAGCATCGGCGAGCTTGGCCAGCCGGCGGCTGATCTCCGTCTTCCCGCAGCCGGTCGGCCCGATCATCAGGATATTCTTGGGTGTCACCTCCTCGCGCAGCTCCGGCGAGAGGCGCTGGCGCCGCCAGCGGTTGCGAAGCGCCACGGCGACAGCCTTCTTGGCGTCGTTCTGGCCAATGATGTGCTCGTCGAGCGCTGCGACAATGGCCTTCGGCGTAAGTCCGTCCCTGAGCATCGCCGAGGCGCGCTTCTGGGGTCCGTCTTCGCGGCTGGTCGTGTTGGTTTGCTGGATGTCCATATGCACTGCTAGATTGGAAGGGGCCGCACCGGGTTCAAGCGGATTTAGCCGATGGTCTCGACGGTCAGCCGGTCATTGGTGAACACGCATACTTCCGCGGCGATCGCCATCGCCCGGCGGGCGAGCACTTCCGGGTCCTGCTCGTAATCGGAGAGGGCCCTGGCCGCGGCGAGGGCATAGTTGCCACCCGAACCGATGGCCGCGATCCCGCCTTCGGGTTCGAGCACGTCACCATTACCAGTGAGGATCAGCATCGTTTCCTTGTCGGCGACGATCATCATTGCCTCGAGATTGCGCAGATATTTGTCGGTCCGCCAGTCCTTGGCCAGCTCGACCGCAGCACGCAGAAGCTGCCCGCGATGAGCTTCAAGCTTCTTCTCGAGCCGCTCAAACAGGGTGAATGCATCGGCCGTTGCGCCGGCAAAGCCGCCGATCACTGCCTCGTCCGCTCCGAGGCGGCGGACCTTCCGGGCATTGGGCTTGATGACCGTGTTGCCGAGCGACACCTGGCCGTCGCCGGCAATGACGGTTCGCTCGCCCTTCTTCACGCCGAGGATGGTGGTCCCATGATATTGTTCCAAGCTGATCCTCCCGCTCCACTTCCCGGACAGATGTGGGAAAAGCAGGAGCTGCACGCAAGGTGTGACGACATCATATAACCAATAGGGAACATCGCGAATGGCAAAACGAACCATGATTGCTCATTGTCGAGCCCGGCTCCGATGCTAAGCTTCAGCCCATGCTGAAGCTTATCGGACTGGCCCTTGCCTCGCTCGCCCTTGTTCCGCCCCCTGCCGCGGCCAGGCTATCGCCGTCCGAGACCAGGATGATCCAGGTGATCGATGCGGAGCAGGAGCGAACCATCGCCATGCTCGAGAAATGGGTCAACCAGAACAGCGGTTCGCTCAATGCCGAAGGCGTCACCCATGTGGGTGACATGCTCCGCTCCGAGCTTGAGCCGCTTGGTTTCAGGGTCAAGTGGATCGACATGAGCGCAACCGGCCGCGCCGGTCACCTCCTTGCAACTCACCAGGGCAACGGGCGCGGCAAGCGCCTCCTGCTGATCGGGCATCTCGACACTGTTTTCGAGCCAGACAGTCCGTTCCAGAAGTGGGAACGCCGCGGCAATGAAGGGATCGGTCCCGGCGCCGGCGACGACAAGGGCGGCATGGCCGTGATGGTCGCGGCCCTCAGGGCGATGCACGCTGCCGGGACGCTGAAGGACGCTGACATCGAGATCATGCTGACCGGCGACGAGGAAGATGTCGGAAGCCCGGCCGAAATCGCGAGACGCGACCTCATCGCGGCCGGCCGCCGGGCCGATGTTGCGCTCGACTTCGAAGGCCTGTCGCAGGAGGATGGGCCGCAAGGGCCCATCGACATGGGGTCGATTGCCCGGCGAAGCTCGGGAAGCTGGACGGTGACAGTGACCGCGAGGGCTGGTCATTCCAGCGGCATTTTCTCGGCAGCGTCGGGAAACGGCGCAATCTACGAGCTGGCGCGGATCATCGACACCTTCCGGCGCGAGCTCCCCGAGGAAAAGCTGACCTTCAACGTCGGCCTTGTCGGCGGCGGTGACAGCGCCGAGTTCGATGAAGACCGCATCCGGCTGTCTGCTACCGGCAAGACCAACATCATTGCCGCCAGGGCCATCGCGCGCGGCGATCTTCGCGCCATTGACCAGGCCCAGATCGACCGCGCCCGGGCGAAGATGCGGGCGATCGTGGCCCAGTCATTGCCGGGCGCCAGCGCCACCATCAGCTTTGACGAAGATGGTTATCCACCGATGGCGGCGACACCGGGAAATGCCGCCCTTCTCGACCGGTTGAACAGGGTCAATGCCGACCTCGGGCTGGCGGCAATGGAGCCGCTCGACCCGCTGAAGCGCGGCGCGGCGGACATTAGCTTCGTCGCTGGCGACGTCGATGGCATCAACGGCCTTGGCCCGGCAAGCCGGGGAGACCATGCGCCGGGCGAACGGGTCGACATTGCGTCCATCTGGCGCCAGGCGAAACGCGCCGCGATCCTGATGACCAGGCTGAGCCTTGAGCAACGCTGATCTCCTGGCCGGCACGCATCGCCGATAGCTGACATTACTGTCACTTGCGCGGCCCAGACAGGCATGCATTACTGCAAGCGACGGCCGCGCTTTCACGTCGCGGACTTGGGGAGGATCCACATGAAAAACTGCCGCCTGACCATGATGTCGCTGCTTGCAGCCACTGCACTTGCCGCGACCCCGGCCGCGGCCCAGCGCGTCGACCGCATCGTCGCTTTCGGCGACAGCTATGCCGACGATGGAAACCTGTTCCAGATACTGGGCCCGCTGACGCCGCCTGAGGCTGCGCTGGTCTACCCGACCGGCCGCTTCTCCGGCGGCACCAACTATGTCGACACGCTCGGCCAGCTGCTCAACGCGCCGATCGACAATTTCGCGATCGGCGGCGCCCTGGCCGACAACACCAACACCAATGGCGTCGGCCTTCCCGGCTTCGTGACCGAGTGGAACGCCTTCCTCGGCGGCGGCGGCGGCGTTTTCCCGGCGGTCAGCGGGACGTTCGATGCCAATGACCTCGTTACGGTTTCGATCGGCGGCAATGACGCCCGCTTCTACCAGCAGAATGGAGGCACGCTCGCCGACGCACCGGCCAATGCGACCGCTTCGGCGGCTTTCGCCAGCGCCGGCCTCGATGCGCTGGTAGCGGCCGGCGCCCGGAATATCAGCTTCCTCGCCGGCGATACCGGACGCCTTCCGGAGATCGCGCTCAACCCTGCCGGGGCGCAGATCCGCTCGGCCTATTCGGCCACCTTCAACCAGGCGATGCAGTCAAGCCTCGCGGGCTATGCTGCCGACGGGGTCATCGTTCATTATCTCGATCTCAACCTCGTCCTCGACAATATCATCGCCGACCCGGCAGCCTTCGGCATGACCAACGGGCTGGTCTGCCCGATCTTCCCCGACCCGACCTGCCTCCTCAACTCGTCGGGCTACCTGTTCTACGGCGATGCGCTGCACCTGACCTCTGACGGCTTCGCGATCGTCGGTCGCTACGTGGCGGCCCAGCTGCAGGCTCCGCTGACCCTCCAGGCGACGAGCGACATGACGCTCGATGTCGCCCGGCAGTTCGGCCGGACGCTGACCGGTCGGATGGATACGACCGCGCCGCGCGATGGCGACATGCCCGAGGGCATGAGGGTCTTCCTCGTCGGCGACGGATACAGCCGCAAGCTCGATGCCGGCCCCTTCAACGATGCCTATCGCTCGAGCGGTGTCGGGGCGACCGCCGGCATCGAATATGGCTTTGGCTCCGGCCTCGTCGGCGCTGCCGTCAACTACTCGCGGCCGCGGGTCAATTTCGGCAATGATGCAGCGGATACGAGGAGCCGCTCGCTCCAGCTCGGCGGCTATGGCGTGTTCGGCCTGGCTGGCGGCTTCGCCCAGGCCTATGCCGGCTATGGCTGGAATCGCCATGACATCGATCGCGCGGGAGTGGTCGAGCCGATGGATGCCGATCCCAAGGGAAATCATTTCATCGCCGGCGCCAAGGCCGGCTACCTGATGCCCATGGGCATCGTAAGGGTCGGCCCGGTGGTCGGGCTCGACTATGCCAGGGCCAAGGTCGACAGCTACACCGAAACCGGCGATCCGGCGCTCACCCTCAATGTCGATTCGCTGAGCTACCGTTCGCTTCGAGGCAGCCTCGGCGTTGAGCTGCGCGGTGATTTCGGTGGCGGCGGAGTCCAGCTCCGGCCGTTCGCCGCAGCGGTCGTCGAAAAGGACTTCACCGGCGACAGCCGGACCATCCGCTTTGCCCAGACCTCGGCGCCAACGATCGTCAACAGCTTCGCGGTCGAGGACGCCTCCAAGAAGGCCTATGGCCGCATATCCGGTGGCTTCAGCGCCGCGATCTTTCCGACCGTCACCCTCGACGTCACCGGATCGGCGACGATCGGAAAAGACCAGGGCGAGGAAACTTCGGCGCAGGTCGGTTTTCGCCTGGGCTTCTAGCCTGACAGGCAATCGGCAAAGACCCGCCGCGGTTCCTCGGTCGAGGTAATCACGAGGGGCGGCGTCCCGGTGACCGACACCTCGACCGGACCCGAGCCGGCGAAGGTCTCGGAAACGTCACGGGCACTGTCATCGGGCGGGACCGCTGCCCGCCAGTTACCGCCCAGTCCGCCGGGATTGGAAACCGGCGACACTGGCAGCGATGCCGCCTGGCCATTGCCGGTGAAGCTCAGCGTCGCCTGGGTCCCGGTTGATGGCGGGATGTAGCGGACGAATATGAGCTGGGCCTCGCCCTCCTTCGGCTTCTGGCACTGGATCGTCAGTGCCGGTGCCGACGGCGGTCCGAACACGGCCATCCGGTCCTGCTCGTTATAGGTCCAGCCGAGCGGGTCACTCCCTGGCGGGACGGCAGCGTTCTCCATGGCTTGCGCTGCGCCTGCATTGGTCGGCACGGCGTTGGCAGCGACAATTTCCATCCCCGGGCCAACCGCATTCTCGTCGACGGGATCGGTCTTTGCGCAGCCCGCTGCAAGCGCAGCGAGCGGGACGCATATCGTTATGGCTATGGATCTCATGTCGTTCCTAACGCTCCTCCACCGAGAGGGTTCATGACTTGCCGGACCGGTCTCTGGACCGGGGCTGCATGTCCGGGACCTCGCTCTCCATCGCGTCGAGCGCCTCGATGAAGCTGCGCTTGCGGGAAAAGCAGTAGGGAACGACCGCTGCCGCTGCGATCCCGGCAAGCGCGAACAGGATCGAAGGCACAAGCCAGTCAATGGTTTCGCGTCGTTCGACATGCCACCAGGCCACGTAGAGAAAGGTGGCGGCGATGAGCAGGCATACGAGCCCGGCGGCCCGGAACAGCAGGCGTCCGAGAAAGCCGTCGATGCGCTCGAAGATCCGGGCCATGTTTCCCCCCAGGAGCCAGGCCCCGATCATAGCATGACGATTGACATCCGCCTCCAAAACTATGCTTTCTTGTGACGGCCGGCCGCGGCAACGTCCGCTGACGACCGCCCGCATCAGCGTTTCCCGGGCGATCATGAGCCGGAACAGGAGGGGGATGCACCATGGAAGAAGTCCAAGCCACCAAGGCCCCGGTCCACCTTTGGATCGTCGGCCTGCTCGGCACTGTCTGGAACGGTTTTGGTTGCTACGATTATATGATGACCCGGATGCGCAACCTGGAATATTTCCGGGCAATGGCGCCGGATTCCGATCCGGAAGCGATGCTGGCCTGGGTCGACGGGTTTCCGATCTACGCCCAGTTCGGCTGGGGCCTCGGGGTCTGGATGGGGCTTGCCGGCTCGATCCTGCTGCTCATGCGCCATCGCTGGGCGGTCCCGGCGCTGGGCCTGTCATTGCTCGGAGCACTGCTCGGGCTCGGCTACCAGATCGTCGCCGCCCCGCCCCCGCCGCCGCCGATGGACGCGGGCGCAATGGCGTTCATGCCGTGGGTCATCATCCTCATCGCAGCGGCGCTATTCTATTATGCTCACCGCCAGAAGAAGGCGGGACTGCTCAACTAGGACAGGGGCCGGCCGGCATCTGCCCGGCCGGCCTCACCCTCGGACGCCTCGGCGATCCTCATTGCCGGCCCGAACATCTGCGGCATGGCCAGGGCATCGAAGCCGTAGGGATCGTCCCGGAAGACCACCCCGTTGCCGGTCGCAGCGACGGTGAAATAGCTCATGTAAATCGGCACCGGGCGCGGGAGCTCGATCAGCTGCTCGCGCGTCGAGGTCGGCTGCGGCACATAGCCAAACACCCAGGAGGCAAAGCGGCGATAATCCTCGAGGCGGACGCAGCCGTTGCTGATCCAGCGGTCCTCCTTGTTGAACAATTCCTTCAGCGGCGTGTCGTGAAGGTAGATGCCATAGTCATTGGGCATCTCGAACTTCATCTCGCCCATGGAATTCCACGGCCCGGGCAGCTGGCGCACGCGGATCGTCGGGTCTGTCTTGCTCGAGGCGATCTTCCTCCAGTTGACCGACTTTGGATCGATGATCCGGCCATTGGCGCTCCAGTCGGAGAGCACCTCGTAATGGAAGTTCTTGAAATAGGATAAGCCCTGCTCGCGCACCTTCTTTGCAGTCAGGCTGCGGATGAGGTCGGGCGGCACGTTCCAATATGGATTGGCTTTCGCGTTGCGCATGAGGACCGCCATCATCGGCGTCTTCGTCTTTGGCGAACCAACGATCACGCGCATCCGGTCGACCAGCCGGTCCTTGTCGAACAGGTAGATCTGCGCAGCGCCGCTATCGACCACGACATAACGATCAAAGGCCCGGGTTGCCGGAAGGCGATAGGCACGCTCCATGTTGATCGCGATACGCCGGGCATAATGGTCAGCGCCGCGGTTGAGGGAGGTGATCGTCGCCCTGCCGGCGATGCCATCCACCGGGCTCAACCCGTGGACCGTCTGGTAGGCCGACACGGCCTGGGCCAGCCGCTGGTCGTAGCCGCCGCCCGCGGGCAGGCCGAGGCGGGTGCGAAGCAGCTCGACCCGCTTGCCGCGGGAACCGGTCTTCAGCACCGCTCCGGCCGGGATCTTGTGCTGGGGAAGCCTGCCCCAGCTGGCCTGGTACTGCTGCAGCCCGCGACCGAGCTCGGCGAACATCGGGTTGGGCGCGCTTTTCTGTCGACCGCCGGAGAGCCAGTCGAAGCTCAGCACCCGCTGGAGCCAGTTCTGCGGCTTCTGCTTGCGCCTTGCAACGCTGCTCATCTGCGGGTCGACGTAAACAAAGTCGATTCCCTGCTTGATGTTGCGCGGCACCGCGACCGGCTCGTCGCCCCTCGGGACAGCGGCCAGCGGGGTCGACGCGACCATCGCAACAGCGCCAAATATGAGGCTTATTTCTCTACGCATAAATTTTGCGCCGCTTCGCGCGGCGCATCCCCGTCATGAATTTCCTTAACCAAACTCCTTGCACAAGCTTCGGTTGCGCCTTGCTGAACGGCGCCGCGATTTGAGCCCCTGCCTAGCGCCGGCTGCCCCAGCGCCGCTGGGTCTTTCCAAAGCCGGTCCGCCTCGTCCCGGGCTTGCCCTGGGTGGCATTTCCGGCCGGTCGCGGCGCGACGCGGTCGGGATCGGCAATGCCAAGCTCATCTTCCTCGAGGCGCCGGATCTCGTCGCGAAGCCGGGCAGCTTCCTCGAACTCGAGGTCGGCGGCCGCCTTGCGCATCCGCTCCTCGAGCTCACCGATATAAGCGCGCAGGTTATGCCCGACGAGGTGCGGCGTCTCCTCGTCACCGGTATCGACCAGCACCCCGTCGCGGGTGGATACATGGGCGATGATGTCGGACACGTTGCGCTTTACGCTCTCCGGCGTGATGCCGTGCGCGGCATTATATTCGAGCTGCTTCTCCCGGCGCCGGCCGGTCTCGGCGAGCGCCCGCTCCATCGAGCCGGTGACCGTGTCGGCATAAAGGATGACCCGGCCATCGACGTTGCGCGCGGCGCGCCCGATGGTCTGGATGAGCGAGGTTTCAGAGCGGAGGAAGCCCTCCTTGTCGGCGTCGAGGATGGCGACGAGCCCGCACTCGGGGATGTCGAGGCCCTCGCGCAGGAGGTTGATCCCGACGAGGACGTCATAGACCCCGAGGCGAAGGTCGCGGATCAGCTCGATGCGCTCGAGCGTCTCGACGTCGCTGTGCATGTAGCGGACCTTGAGGCCGGCCTCGTGCAGATATTCGGTGAGGTCCTCGGCCATCCGCTTGGTGAGGGTCGTCACCAGTGTCCGGTAGCCGCGGCGCGCGGTTTCCTTCGCCTCGTGGACGAGGTCGTCGACCTGGTCCTCGACCGGCTTGATCTCGACCGGCGGGTCGATGAGGCCGGTCGGCCGGATCACCTGCTCGGAGAACACCCCGCCGGTTTCATTGAGTTCCCAGGGCCCCGGGGTCGCCGATACGAAAACCGTCTGGGGGCGCATCGCTTCCCATTCGTTGAAGCGCAGTGGCCGGTTGTCGATGCAGCTCGGCAGGC